>DASTWT010000208.1:0-4072 GCA_035765815.1 Luteimonas sp.
CGACCGTGCCGCTGGGGCTATCGGATGTCATCGATGGGTGATCGACCGGTGGATCAGTGCAGGTGCCGCGGCGGGCGCGCCATGGGTCTGGCGCCACGCGGGCAGGCGCGGCGGACGGAAAGGCGATCGTCGGCGAAAGGGTGGATCGGCGGTGGCGCGCATCCCTGCCGCACCTCGTACCGTGTGGCCTCGCCACCGGTCCTGCCCCTGACTATGGCGACAGGTTACGGGCTGCGCCGAAGGCTGTCCAGCGGCCGCTACAATCGCCGCGCCGGGCCGATCGCGGGCGCGGCGCAACACGACGGACGAAGGAGCCATCGGCATGTGGTACGCGATCGAGGGACACGACGGCGCGGACGTCCTCGCCGCGCGCATGGCGGCGCGGCCGGCGCACCTGGCGCGGCTGGATGCGCTGCGCGACGCGGGCAGGCTGATGCTCGCCGGGGCATGCCCGGCGATCGACGCGGTCGATCCGGGCCCGGCCGGCTTCTCCGGCAGCATCGTGATCGCCGAATTCGAATCGCTGGAAGAGGCGCGCGCATGGGCCCGCGCCGACCCCTACGCCGCGGCCGGCGTGTACGAGCGGGTGGACGTCCGCCCATTCAGGCCGGTCCTGCCCTGAGGCCGTTGCGCAGGAAGATGCTGCAATGCAGCATGCCGTGCATGGCAGCTTCCGGAGGCAAGCCCGCAACGCAAAAGGATTTTCCCTCCGGCCACCAATTTCCAGGCCGGGCGGCTGGAACCGTTTCCTTTGCAGGCCGGTCATCTTCCGTTTAGGTTGAGCGGCTTGTTTCACCCGAAACGGAGATTCAAGGATGGGCGCAGCCAGCCCGACGATCAGGGATGTCGCACGCTTGGCGAACGTGTCCGTGGCCACCGTGTCACGGGCATTGAACGGCCATGAGAACGTGGCCGAGGCGGTCCGCCAGCGCGTGCTGGAGATCGCCAATTCGCTCGACTACAGCCCGCACCACGCGGCGCGCTCGCTGAGCCGCGGCCGCACCCACACCATCGGCGTCGTCCTGCCGGACCTGCCGTGCGAATTCTTCGCCCGCCTGATGTGCGGCATCGACGCCGCAGCCCGCGAGCGCGGGCTGCAGCTGCTGGTCTCCGGGCACCACCGTTCCGCCGAAAGCCAGGCGGCGGCGCTGCGGGTGATGCGCGGCCGCGTCGACGGCCTGCTCGCCATCTCGCCCTACGCCGGGCTCGACGTCGCCGCGGCGCGGCTTCCGTCGTCGCTGCCGGTGCTGCTGCTCGACAGCGATCCGAACGCCGAAGGCGTCTCCACCCTCGGCGTGGACAACTACGCCGGCGCGCTGGACATGATGGAGCACCTCGCCGACTGCGGGTACCGCGACATCGCGTTCGTCTCCGGCCGGCGCCCGCACTTCAACGCCGAAGAGCGCCTGCGCGGCTACCTGGACGGCCTCGCCCGCTTCGTGCCGGGCGCCGAACCGTGGGTCGTGGACGGCGACTTCGACGTGCAGACGGGCGCGCTCGCCGCCGAAACCCTGCTCGCGGCGCCACGCCGGCCGGACTGCGTGTTCGCGGCCAACGACATGATGGCGCTGGGCTGCATGTTCGCGTTCCAGCGCGCGGGGCTCCGCGTGCCGGATGACATCGGCCTGGCCGGGTTCAACGACATCCCGCTCGCCGCGCAGACGGCGCCGGCGCTGACCAGCGTGAAGATCGACATCGCGCGCCTGGGGACCGACGCGTTCACCATGCTGCTCGACCGCATGGCCGACGGTTCGCTGCCGCCCTCGCGGGTCGTCCGCCCGCAGCTGATGGTGCGCGGCTCGACGCGTCGCATCCGGACGACGCAGTAATCCGGCGGCCCCGCCCAGGGGCCAGCGCCAAGGCACGGCCCCTCAGGGGGCCCAGTACACCTGCAGTGCGGCGCCGGGCGTGAGGAACGCCAGGCGCACCGGCAGTTCCTGCACATCGTCGCCGGCCAGCGCCTGTTCGAAGCGGGCGCGCTTGGCCGCGCCCCGCAACAGCAACAACCGCGTGTGCGCCGGCGCCAGTCCGGCCGGCGTGAGGCTGATGCGCCGCGCCCACGGGCCTGCGCCGGGACAGCCGCTGGCGTCGACCGCCACGTACGGATTCGGGTTGGCCAGCGCGGCGGCGAGCCCGCGCATGCGCGGGAACAGCGATGCGGTGTGCCCGTCGTCGCCCATGCCGAGCACGGCCACGCCGGGCGGCTGCAGCGCGCGCAGGTTCGCGTCCGCGACGGCTTCGCCGATGCCGCGTCCGGCGCGCGTCAGCGGCTCGAAATGGGCTTCCGCGGCGTGCGAGCGCAGCAGGTTGTCGGCGACCAGGCGCGCGTTGGCGTCGGGGTCCTCCGGCAGCAGCCAGCGTTCGTCGACCAGCCCGACATCGACGCGCGCCCACTCGAGCGGCGCCTGCGACAGCGCCCGGAACACCGGCGCCGGCGTCGTGCCGCCCGACAGCAGCAGGCGCGCGCGCGGCTGGACCACGAGGTCGCGGCGCAGCGCCGCGGCGATCGCGACCGCGGCGGCCCAGGACCACTGGTCGTCGTTGCGGAATTCGTGCAGCGAGACCGGCGGCTTGCCGCGCGGGCGCAGGCCCGCGTTCACGCGCCGGCTCCGGCGGCACGGTCGGCGGCGATCACGGCGGCGCCGAGCAGCCCGGGCTGCGGATGCAGGACGGCGAGCGTGGGAACGGCGGCCATCGTCGGAGCGTAACGCCCCTTGCCTTCGAAGCGCTGCCGGAACCCGGAACGGCGCAATGCCGGTAGCAACGGCGGGACCAGACCGCCGCTGAGGTAGGCGCCGGTCCACGCGCCGAACGCCAGGACCAGGTCGCCGGCGATCGCGCCGAAGATCGCGCAGAAGGCGTCGACGGCCTGCTCGCAGCGTGGATCGCCGGCGGCGGCGCCCGCGGTCACGTCCTCGGGGGCCGGGTTGCCGGGATCCTCGCCGGCGAGGGCACCGAGCGCGCGATGCAGGTTGACCAGGCCGGCGCCGCTGGCGAGCCGTTCGTTCGAAACGCGCCCGAACTCGCGCGAGAGCTGCTCGAGGATGCCGATCTCCTGCGGCGTGCCGGGCGCGAAGCTGGCGTGGCCGGCCTCGGTGGCGAGCGCGAGCCAGCCGCCCGCGTGCCGGACCAGCACGCCCACGCCGAGCCCGGTGCCCGCACCGAGGATGACGGTGGCCGCGCCTTCCGTGGCCGCCGGCGGGGCGATGGCCGCGGCCGGACCGCCCACGGGCGCGACGTCGCCCTCGCGGAACTGGCGGACGGCCATCGCCTGGGCGACGAAATCGTTGACCAGCGCGACGTCGGCCAGGCCCAAGGCCTCGCCGAGGCGTTCGGCCGACACCACCCAGGGATGGTTGGTCATCCGCGCCTGGCCGTCGCGCACCGGGCCGGCGACGGCGACCACGGCGCTGCGCGCGTCGACGCCGGCCCCCGCGGTTCCCGCGCTCGCCAGGTAGTGGCGGGCGGCTTCCGCGAGCGAGGGGAAGCGCTCGACGGGGAAGGCGGCGGCGGTGTGCTCGAGCAGCGGCCGCGCGGCCGCAGGATCGGCGAGCGCGAAGCGCGCATGGGTGCCGCCGATGTCGGCGAGCAGCACCGGCGCCGCGGTGGAGGAAGCGGAAGCCATGGCCTTCCGACCATAGCAAACGCAGGCTGCAGCAGCCCGCTATACTCGCCTGGGATGCTGGCGTTGTTGCCGGTAGACCGCATGCCGAATCAATGGCTTGCGGATAAAAATTCAACCATTTTCACTTACGCGGCCGTGGGCATCCTGCCCGTGGCCGCCGGGGCCCGACGACGCCGCATGCGCCTGTCCACGATCAAGCTGTCCGGTTTCAAGTCCTTCGTCGATCCGACCACGTTGCACCTGCCGACCAACATGACCGGCATCGTCGGTCCGAACGGCTGCGGCAAGTCCAACATCATCGACGCGATCCGCTGGGTGATGGGCGAGAGCGCGGCGAGCCGCCTGCGCGGCGATTCGCTCACCGACGTGATCTTCTCCGGCTCGTCGGCGCGCAAGCCGGTGTCGCAGGCGACGGTGGAGCTGATCTTCGACAACGCCGACCGCACG
>DASTWT010000209.1:0-6409 GCA_035765815.1 Luteimonas sp.
TGCGACCTCGACTACGTGCCGAACGTGGCGCGCGAGAAGAAGATCGACGTCGCGATGTCCAACGGCTTCGGCTTCGGCGGCACCAACGGCACGCTGGTGTTCCGCCGCGCCTGAGCGCGGCGGCGCATGCTCGCCACCCGCAGCCTCGCCGCGGACACCGACCTGCCGGCGCTGCAGCGCCTGGCCGCGTCGCGCTATCCGCTGCTGCTGGAATCCTCGGCGGGGGGCACGGCGCAGGGGCGCTGGGACATCCTGCTCGCGGCCGGCGGCGGTTCGCTCGAACTGGCGCGCGACGGCGCGCTGCTGCGCGACGGCGTTCGCGTCGATGCCTGCGATACGTCCTCCGGCGGCGGCACGCAGGCTGATTTCCTCTCCGCGCTCGACGCGCAATGGCGGGCCGCGCGCCTGCCGCGCGAAGAGCCGCGCTGGCCCTTCCGGGGCGGCTGGGCGCTGTTCCTCGCTTACGAACTCGCCGGCCAGGTCGAGCCGGTGCTCGATCTTCCGCCGGCGCCCGGCCGCGTGCCCGTCGCGCTGGCGCTGCGCTGCCCGGCGGCGGTGCTGCGCGACCGCACCAGCGGCGAATGCGTCGCGGTCGCCGAGGCGGGCCGCGAAGCGATGCTCGACGCCATCGCCGCCGACGTCGACGCGGCGTGCGCGCTTCCGCCGCTCCCGGCGTGGCGCGCGCCCGACGCGATCGACGAGGAAGCGCCCGGGCGCTTCACCGGCAACGTGCGCCGCGTGCTCGATTACCTCGCCGCCGGCGACCTGTTCCAGGCCAACATCTCGCGCGCCTGGCAGGCGCGCTTCGACGCGCCCGCGCCGGAGCCGGCGGCGCTGTTCGCGCGGCTGCGCGAGCACAACCCGGCGCCGTTCGCCGGCGTCTTCGCGGGCGAAGGCTGGGCGGTCGTCAGCGCGTCGCCGGAACGGCTGGTCTCGGTGCGCGGCGACCTGGTGGAGACGCGCCCGATCGCCGGCACCCGGCCGCGGTTCGAGGGCGACGACGATGCGGCGCGCGTGCGCGAACTCGTCGGCAACCCGAAGGAGCGCGCCGAGCACATCATGCTGATCGACCTGGAGCGCAACGACCTCGGCCGCGTCTGCGCGCCGGGCAGCGTCGAGGTCGACGAACTGATGACGGTCGAAAGCTACGCGCACGTGCACCACATCGTCAGCAACGTGCGCGGGCGCCTGCGCGCCGACGCGACGCCGGGCGCGACGATCCGCGCCGTCTTCCCGGGCGGCACCATCACCGGCTGCCCGAAGGTGCGCTGCATGCAGGTGATCGCGGAGCTCGAAGGGCAGGGACGTGGCGCGTACACCGGCGCGTTCGGCTGGCTCAACCGCGACGGCGACCTCGACCTCAACATCCTGATCCGCAGCGCCGAGCTCGAAGGCGATGCGGGCGGTGGCGCGACGCTGCGCTTCCGCACCGGCGGCGGCATCGTCGCCGACTCCGATCCGCAGCGCGAGCTCGACGAGACCCGGGCGAAGGCGCGCGGCATGCTGCGCGCGCTGGGCGTGGCCGGATGAACGCGTCAGAGCAGGAAGCGCGCATTTTCGAGGGCGGGACGCGGATCGCCGCGCCCGCGCCGGGCAATCGCGGCCTCGCCTACGGCGACGGCCTGTTCGAGACGATGCGTGCGCATCGCGGCGCGTTGCCCTGGTGGGACGCGCACTGGGCGCGCCTGTCGCGCGGGGGTGCGCGGCTGGGCATCGCGCTGCCCGCCGAAGCGTTCGTGCGGGAGCAGGCGCGCGAGCTGTTCGCCGACGGCGGCGACGGCGTGCTCAAGCTGCTGGTCGCGCGCGGCGGCGGCGCGCGTGGCTATGCGCCCGTCGCGGGCGCGCCGCCGGCGTGGCAGCTGTCGCGGCATCCGCTGCCCGATGCGGCCCCGCCGGAAGGCCTGCGCCTGCACTGGTGCGGAACCGGCCTCGCGGTCCAGCCCGCGCTCGCCGGCCTGAAGCACTGCAACCGGCTCGAACAGGTACTGGCCCGCGCCGAGGCCGAAGCGGCCGGGTGCGACGAGGGCCTGCTGCGCGATCCCGACGGGCACGTGGTGTCGGCGACGTCCGCGAACCTGTTCGCATTGCGCGACGGGCGCTGGCGCACGCCGCCGGTCGACCGCTGCGGCGTGGCCGGGACCTGCCGCGCGCGACTGCTCGAAGCGCTGGACGCGCTCGAGGCGCGGCTGTCGGTCGCCGACGTCGAGGACGCCGATGCGGTTTTCCTGTGCAATGCGGTGCGCGGTATCCTGCCGGTCGCCAGCCTCGGCGCGCGCCGCTGGGCGCCGGTGGACGAAGCGATGGCGGACGCGCGGCGCGCGCTGGGGCGTTCGCATCCTGCGTTCGCCGGGCCGGAAACGGGTTAGCGGCAGCGTGTCGAACGCGGCAACGGAAAAGGGATGAAGCACTTGGCCAAGCGCAACGCACGCAGGGGCGGCAGGCAGGACGCGCGATCGCCGCGCCGGCGCCCGCGCTCGATCGCGCGCCCGTCGCCCGGGCGCGGGCTTGCGCGCGTGCTGCTGGTGCTGGCCTTGCTCGCGGGCGTCGTCGCCTGGTGGGCGGCGGCGCGCTACGGCGACTTCGCCGACAGCCCGATCGGGGGGCTGGAGCAGGGCGACAGCCTGGTGCTCGAACCCGGCGATTCCCTCGCCGCGATGCTGCGCAAGCTGCACGCCGCGGGCGCTGCCGGCGGCAACGACGCCGAGTGGCGCATCCTTGCGCGCGAGACCGGCGCCGCAGGCCGCCTCCAGGTCGGCGAGTACGCGCTGGCGCCGGGAACCACGCCGCGCGCGCTGCTGGAACGCATGCGCGACGGCAAGGTGGTCGCGCGCCGCATCACCATCGTCGAAGGCTGGAACATGCGCGAGCTGCGCGCGGCGCTGGCCAAGGCCGAGCCGCTGCTGCACGAATCCAGGGACATGGACGACGCGGCGCTGATGCGCGCACTCGGCCATCCCGGCGTGGCCCCGGAAGGCCGCTTCCTCCCGGAGACCTACCAGTACGTGCGCGGCGACAGCGACCTCGACGTGCTGGGGCGCGCCTACGACGCGATGGACAAGGCGCTCGACGCCGCGTGGGCCTCGCGCGCGCCCGACCTGCCGCTGCAGTCGAAGGACCAGGCATTGACGCTCGCCTCCATCGTCGAGAAGGAAACCGGCGTCGCCGAGGAACGCGACGAGATCGCCGGCGTCTTCGTGCGCCGCCTGCGGATCGGGATGCGCCTGCAGACCGACCCCACCGTGATCTACGGCATGGGCGAGCGCTACGCCGGCAACATCCGCAAGGCCGACCTGCTCGCCGACACGCCGTACAACACCTACACGCGCGCCGGGCTGCCGCCGACGCCGATCGCGATGCCGGGCAAGGCCGCGCTGCAGGCGGCGACGCATCCGGCCGACGGCGACGCGCTCTACTTCGTCGCGGTCGGCGACGGCAGCGGCCGGCACGTGTTCACGAAATCGCTGGTCGACCACGAGAACGCGGTGCGCGAGTACCTGCGCAACTATCGCGCGCAGCGCAAGGCGGCGAAGCAGTGACCCCCGGCGCGCCCGTCGCCGCGCTGCCCGCGCACGCGCGTTTCCTCAGCCTCGAAGGCGGCGAGGGCGCGGGCAAGACCACCGTGCTCAAGGCGCTGCGCGCCGAGCTCGAGGCCGACGGCAGCGAGGTGGTGTGCACGCGCGAACCGGGCGGCACGCCGCTCGCGGAACAGATCCGCGGCCTGCTGCTCGATCCCGCGCACGAGCCGCCGACGGCGGAGGCCGAACTGCTGCTGATGTTCGCCTCGCGCGCGCAGCACGTGGCCGAAACCGTGCGCCCGGCGCTCGCGCGCGGCGCGTGGGTGGTCAGCGACCGCTTCACCGATTCCAGCTACGCCTACCAGGGCGGCGGCCGCGGGCTCGATCCCGCGTTCATCGCCGAGCTCGAGCGCCGCGTGGTCGGCCTGCGCCCGGGGTTGACGCTGCTGCTCGACCTCGGCGTGGGCGAAGGGCGCGCCCGCGCGCGCGGCCGCGACCTGTTCGGCTCGGGCGCCCAGGCGCCGGGACCGGACCGCATCGAGCGCGAGCACGACGCGTTCTTCCAGCGCGTGCGCGCCGCGTTCCTCGCGCGCGCCGCGGCGGAGCCGGAGCGCTTCCGCATCCTCGACGCGACCCGGCCCGCCGACGCCGTCGCGGCCGATGCGGTCGCCGCGCTGCGCGCGTGGCGGGCGGTGGCGCGATGAGCGCGTTGCCCGCGCTCGCGCCCTGGCAGCAGCGCGCGTACGACCAGGCCGCCGCCGCGCTCGACGCCGGCCGCCTAGGCCACGCGCTGCTCTTCTGCGGCCCCGCGCAGCTGGGCAAGCGCGCCGTCGCCGAGCGGCTCGCGCAGCGCGTCCTGTGCCAGGCGCGCGCGCCGGGCGGCGAACCCTGCGGCACCTGCCGCAGCTGCACGCTGTACGCCGCGCGCGTGCAGGCCGATCCGCCCGAGCTGCGCCCGGACGGCACGCTCGCGCATCCCTGGGGCCGCCCGGGCCATCCGGACGTGCGCTTCATCGGCTACGCCACCAACGAGCGCACCGGCAAGGCGCGTACCGAGATCGTCATCGACCAGGTACGCGCCCTGTCGCAGGCGCTCGCGCTGACGCCGCAGATGGGCGTCGCGCAGGTCGCGCTGGTCGAGCCGGCGGACGCGATCGGCCACGCCGCCGCCAACGCGCTGCTCAAGACGCTCGAGGAACCGCAACCGGGCCGCTACCTGTGGCTGGTCGCGTCCGAACCGGCGCGCCTGCCGGCGACGATCCGCAGCCGCTGCCAGAAGCTCGAATTCCGCCTGCCGCCTCGCGAGGAGGCGCTCGCGTGGCTGCGCGCGCAGGGCCACGACGCGAAGACCGCCGGCGAGGCGCTGGACGCCGCGCGCGGCCATCCCGGGCAGGCGCACGCGTGGCTCGCCGGCGATGGCCTGGCCGTGCGCCGCGAGGTGGCGAAGGACCTCGACGCGCTTGCGCGCGGCGACGCATCCGCCGTCGCCACCGCGCAGCGCTGGACCGGCGACGAGCAGGCCGCGTTGCGGCTGCGTTTCGCCGCCGACCTCGCGCTGGAGCAGACCGCCCAGGCCCAGGCCGCGCACGCCCGGGGGCCCGACTTGACCGCATCGGCGCGAACCCGCAGGCTGGCGGCGTGGTTCGACGCCGCGAACCGCACCGCCGCGTTGCTGCGCACGCAGGTGCGCGCGGACCTCGCGGTTGCCGAACTGCTATTGGCATGGCCGCAGGCCAGGGGAGCGAAATGAACGCCAACGCAGGCGGTGGGGCTCGCCAGGGTTTCCTGTCGCTCCAGCTCAAGGACAAGGCGCACCTGTACGCCGCCTACATGCCCTACCTGAAGTCGGGCGGCATCTTCGTGCCGACCACCAAGCGCTTCTCGCTCGGCGACGAAGTGTTCGTGATGCTGACCCTGCCCGAATCGAGCGAGCGCCTGCCGGTGCCCGGCAAAGTCGTGTGGATCACGCCCGTGGGCGCGCAGGGCGGGCGGGCGGCCGGCGTCGGCGTGCAGTTCGCCGAGGGCGGCGACAGCGAGGCGCTGCGCGGCAAGATCGACGCGCTGCTCGCCGGCTTCAACGTCGACAAGCCCACGCAGACGATGTAGCCGCGCAGGGTGCGGGCTGGGGAGCCCAGCAGGGGAGGCGGATGGCTCTGTTGAAGTGCGAAGACTGTGGTCGGGACGTGAGCAGCAAAGCGTCCGCCTGTCCGAACTGCGGGTGGCCGGTGCCTCAGTCGTCTTTTTCGTCCTCCGGCCAGCAGGGCGACCCGGCGGACGTTCCGCTCATTCCCTCGGCCTGGACGGAAAAGCCGGTGGCTCAGGTCGACGCGCCCGGACGTGGACCTTCGGTACTGAAGGTCCTGGCCTGGTCGGCCGCGATCGTGCTTCTCTGGCTGCTGGTCAGGTCCTGTGCGAGTGGGCCCAACGCGACATCAGCGACCGCGGCCAGTCCCACAGTGGTTGCGCCGGCGCCGCGGCCTTCCGCTCCCAAGGGGCCAGGTGAAGCGGAAAAATCGAAATGGGCGGCAATTCTCGATGACGGGAAAAACTCGGCGGAGGCACGCCAATCCGCTGCAGAAGATCTGATCAGCAACTTTCCGGAATCGGAGGAGGGGCGTCGCGCTGCATCCATGATCGACTCCCTCCGCAAGGCCGTGGCCTACGAGCAAATGGGTAGGCAATGGTCGTACGACACGTCATCGGAAGGAATGAGCGGAAAGTCGGTGAGGACCGCATGGGTGTACAGCGCCAACACGATCAATCTCGGCTTTCCCTACCAAGGCGAACAGCGCGCCAAGCTGTTGTTCAGGCGACATCCGCGGTGGGGCAATGATGTAATCCTTCAGATAGAACAGGGGCAAATCCTTTGCCATAGTTTCGACGATTGTTACGTG
>DASTWT010000210.1:0-7204 GCA_035765815.1 Luteimonas sp.
AAGGGCTCGCCGACGCAGACGGCATGCGTTTCGATCAGGTTGCGCTGCAGTTTCGCGTACAGCGACGGATCGCTGCCGCCGAGCAGCTTGTCGGCATTGCTGCCGAAGCCGGTGGACACGCCGTAGATGGGCTGCCCCTGCTCCACCTTGCCGGCGAGGAAATCGGCGGCGCGCGCGACGTCGCGCAGCGCGGCCGCGTCGAGCTCGACCGGAGCGCCGCGCGCGACGGCGACCAGCTGCGCACGGGTCAGCGAACGGCCGTCGAGGTGAACCGCCCTCCGTGCGTCGTGGCGCGCGTTCATGCCATCGCCTCGCGCAGGCGCGCGGCCAGGCCGGCGTCCGCGGCCTCGAACTGTTCGCCGCGGCGCAGGTCCTTGACCGCGACCACGCCGCGCGCGGACTCGTCGCTGCCGCGGATCACGGCGAAGCGGATCCCGGCGCGGTCGGCGTACTGCAGCTGCTTCGCCAGCTTGCGCGGCTCCAGCTGCGTCTCCACGTTGAAGCCCGCCGCGCGCAGCCGCTGCGACAGCGCGAGCGCGTCGGCCAGCATCGCGTCGTCCATCAGCGCCACCAGCACGTCCACCGAAGTTTCGGCCGCACCGACGATGCCGGCTTCGCGCAACTGCCAGAACAGGCGCGTCAGGCCGATGGAAATGCCGACGCCGGGCAGCTTCGACTTCGTGTAGTGGCTGGCGAGGTCGTCGTAGCGGCCGCCGGAGCAGATGGAACCGATCTCCGGGTGCGCGTCGAGCTGGGTCTCGTAGACGATGCCGGTGTAGTAGTCCAGGCCGCGCGCGATCGAGAGGTTGAGCGCGTAGCGCGACTCGGGCACGCCGAGCGCCTTGAGCTGCGCCAGCACCTGGCGCAGCTCGTTGCGGCCTTCCTCGAACAGCGGCGTGCCGGCGCCGAGCGCCTCGAGCTTCGCCAGCGCGTCGTCGTGGCCATTGGAGCGCACGCGCGAGAACGCCATCAGCTTCGCGACCACGTCGGCCGCAAGGCCAAAGCCTTCGCCTGCCAGCGTCGCCGCCACCGCCTCCTCGCCGCGCTTGTCGAGCTTGTCGAGCTCGCGCAGCACCAGCAGCTGGCGCTCGCCGGCGATGCCCTGCCCCTCGAAGAAGCCGCGCAGCAGCTTGCGATGGTTGAACTGGATCGTGAACTCGCCGATGGCGAGCTTCTCGAACGCGGCGTTGATCACCGCCGGGATCTCTGCGTCATGGCGCGGCGACAGCGCGTCCTTGCCGATCACGTCGATGTCGCACTGGTAGAACTCGCGGAAGCGGCCGCGCTGGGCGCGCTCGCCGCGGTACACGCGCTGCATCTGGTAGCGGCGGAACGGGAACGCGAGTTCGTGCTCGTGCTCGGCGACGTAGCGGGCGAGCGGCACGGTGAGGTCGAAGCGCAGCGCCAGCTCGGGCAGCGCGCCGCCCGAAGCGGCGCCGTCCTGCGCGGCCTTCTCCAGCGCGCCCGTCGACTGCGCGAAATACACCTGGCGCTCGGTCTCGCCGCCGGTCTTGGTCAGCAGCACGTCGGTCAGCTCGAACACCGGCGTCTCCACCGGCAGGAAGCCGTAGGCCTCGAAGGTGCCGCGGATGGCGTCGAGCATGCGCTGGAACGCGACCTGCTCGCGCGGCAGCAGCTCCAGGACGCCGGGCGGGGTGCGGGGCTTGATCAAGCGGGGACTCCGGGCGCGAACGCGAGCCCGTCAGTGTAACGGGAGCCCGCCGCGGCGCCGATTCCCGGCCACGGCCCCTTGCCCGGCCGCCGCCCGGCCCCGTAAAATGAGCGGCTCACCTGTCGGGGTGTAGCTCAGCCTGGTAGAGCGCTACGTTCGGGACGTAGAAGTCGCAGGTTCAAATCCTGTCTCCCCGACCAATGAAATCAAGGTCTTAGACCTGGATGTCACGGAAGCCGGCCACGCGCCGGCTTTTTCTTTGCGCCGGGCTTCGCCGCGCGGGCCCGGCTCTGCGGCGGAACGCCGGTGCGCGTCCGCGACACGTGCGCATGCGCGGGCACGTGCCAGCGCCATGGATGCTCGACGGCGCGGCTGATGCCCACCCGCGGGCCGGCCACGGCGTCCTCCGGCGGCGGCGTGCCGTCGGACATGATCCGGATGCCGCGGTCGCCCTTCACCAGATCGGCGCCATCGAGCGCCCTGGTGATGCCCATCGCCTGCCCCAGCTTGCCGGGGCCGGAGCCGATGTCGCGGTCCTTCGCCGGATGGCCGCGTGCCTCGCGCATCAGCTCGACGCCCGCCACCGGCTCGATCGCGCGCAGCAGCACGCCCCAGCCCTGCCCCTTGCCGCACACGGCGTTCGCGCACCAGTGCATGCCGTAGGTGAAGTAGACGTACATGTGGCCGCCGTCGCCGAACATCGTGGCGTTGCGCGCGGTCCTGCCGCGATACGAATGCGCGGCGGGGTCGTCGGCGCCCGAATACGCCTCGACCTCGACGATGCGGCCGGCGCGGCCGTCGTCGCGCACCAGCAGCTTGTTCAGCAGTTCCGGCGCGACTTCGACGGGATGCCGCAGGTAGAACTTTCGCGGCAGCGGCTTCCATGCGGGCATGGCGCCAGACTAGCGCAGCGCGCGGCCGGGGCGCGTCGCGGCCGACCGGTCAGAGCGCCTCGAGGCGCGCGTGCAGCGCATCGAGGCGCAGGTCGCCCGCGGCGCCGGGCGAAACGCGCGCGGCGAGGCTCGCGGCCGGGTCGCCCCCGGCCCAGCGCGCCGGATCGGCGGCCTGCCGGTAGGCGTCGCGGAACGGCAGGCCCTGCTTCGCCAGGTCGACCGCCAGGTCGGTGGCGTACATCGACGGCTCCAGCGCGGCGCGCAACGCGTCCGGCTTCCACTGCATCCGCCGCAGCAGGTCCGGCAGCAGCGCGAGCGCCTGCAGGCCCTTGCCGAAGCCATGGAACAACGCGCCCTTCGTCACCTGCAGGTCGCGGTGGTAGCCCGAAGGCAGCGACAGCAGGTGCTCGATCTCCGATTTCGCCGCGGCGACGCTGGCGTAGGTGCCGCGCATCAGTTCGACGACGTCCGGGTTGCGCTTGTTCGGCATGATCGAGCTGCCGGTGACGTACTCCGGCGGCAGCGCCACGAAGCCGAACTCGGCGCTGGTGAACAGGCTCAGGTCCCAGGCGATGCGTCGCAGGTCGAGCATCGCGCTGCCCAGCGCCTCGAGCGCGGCGAGCTCGAACTTGCCGCGCGAGAGCTGCGCATAGGTCGCGGCGACCTGCAGGCGGCCGAAACCGAGGGCTTCGGCGATGCCATCGCGGTCCAGCGGCAGGTTGACGCCGTAGCCGGCGGCGCTGCCCAGCGGGTTGGCGTCGATCCAGGCGGCGGTGTCGCGCGCGCGCAGCGCGTCGTCGATGAAGCCTTCGGCCCAGCCGGCCCACCACATGCCGGCGGACGAGACGACGGCGCGCTGCAGGTGGGTGTAGCCCGGCATCGGCAGGTCCGCTTCAGCTTCGGCACGGTCGAGCGCAACCACGGCAGCTTCGCGCGCGTAACGCTGCGCTTCGCCGAGCTTTTCCTTCAGCCACAGCCGCGTCGCGACGAGTACCTGGTCGTTGCGGCTGCGGCCGGCGTGGATGCGCTTGCCGGCGTCGCCGAGGCGCTCGGTGAGGCGCGCCTCGATCGCCGAATGGCCGTCCTCATGGCGCTGGTCGAGCACGAAGGCGCCGCTGCGGAAGTCGGCCGCCAGCGCATCGAGCTCGCGCAGCAGCGTGGCGATCTCGTCGCCGGCGAGCATGCCGATGCGCTGCAGGCCTTCGGCGTGCGCGCGGCTGGCGGCGATGTCGTGCAGGAAGAACTCGCGGTCGAGCAGCACGTCGTCGCCGGCCAGGAAGGCCTGGATGCGCGCGTCGACCTCGACGCCGGGTTTCTGCCAGAGCAGGTCAGCCATGGATCGGGATCCCCGCGAATTCGTCCAGCCCGAAGGCCAGGTTGAGGTTCTGCATCGCTTGCGTCGCCGCGCCCTTGAGCAGGTTGTCCCCGGTGGCGACCACGACCAGGCGGCGGCCGTCCGCCGACAGGGTGAAGCCGCCGAGCTCGACGTGGTGCGCGCCGGCGATGCGGCTCACCCACGGCGCCTCGCCGTCGACCACGCGCACCAGCGGCTCGCCGGCGTAGCGGCCACGATAGCGCGCCTGCACGTCCTCCAGCGTAAAGGGCCGCGCGAGGTGCAGGTTGGCGGTCATCGTGATTCCGCGGAAATGCGGCGCCACGTGCGGCATGAACTCGACCGGACGGCCGAGCCGGCGCGACACCTCGCGCTCATGCACGTGGCCGGTGAGCGCGTACGGCATCAGGTTGTCGCGCAGCTTCTCCGGATCGTTGCGGTCGGATGGGGTGGTGCCGGCACCGGAGTAGCCAGACACGCCGAAGCACTGCACCGGGCCTTCGAGCACGTCGAGCATCGGCGCGATCGCCAGCTGCATCGCGGTGGCGTAGCAGCCGGGATTGCTGATCCGGCGTTGCCCGCCGAACATCGCCCGGGTCAGTTCCGGCAAGCCGTAGTACCACGTGTCGTCGAAACGGTAGTCCGCCGAGAGGTCGACGATCACGGGATCCAGGCCGGCAGCGTCGAAGGCCGCGACGCACGCGGCGGCATGGCCGTTCGGCAGCGCGAGCACGACCGCGTCGGCGCCGAGCGAGGGCAGCGCCCCGTGCTCCGGCGCGCTGTAGCGCACTTCGCCGCGATACGCGTCGACGTGGTCGGCCACGCGCTGGCCCGCGAGCGCGCGCGAGGACACGTAGGCCAGCTCGAAGCGCGGATGGCCGGCGACCAGGCGGACCAGCTCCGCGCCGGTGTGGCCGCGCGCGCCGACGATCCCGAGCCGGATGGGGGCGGCCTGCTCAGCCATGCGCGTGCGCCTGCAGTTTCGCCCGCAGCCCGGCCTTCACGGCCGGCCATTCGCAGTCGAGGATCGAGAAGCAGACAGTGTCGCGCAGGCTGCCGTCGCGGTGCCGCTGGTACTGGCGCAGGATCCCTTCCTCGCGCGCGCCGAGGCGGGCGATGGCCGCGCGCGACGCCAGGTTCAGCGTGCTGGTGTGGAAGCCGACGCTGGCGCAGCGCAGCGCCTCGAACGCGTGGCCGAGCAACAGCAGCTTGGCCTCGGTGTTGAGGCCGGTGCGCTGCACGGATTTCGCGTACCAGGTGTAGCCGATGCAAAGCCGCGGCGTGTCGGGTAGCAGCTCGTAGTAGCGGGTGCTGCCGACGATGCGGCCGTCGGCGGCGCGCACCGTGAACGCGAGCTGCTCGCCGGCAGCCTGCTTCGCCAGCGCGGCATCGAGCCACGCTTCGACGTCCCCGGGTTCAGGCACGTTGGTGTACGTGAGCTCCCACAGGCGGCCGTCGCTGGCCGCGGCGCGCAGGCCCTCGGCGTGTTCCGGGCGCAGCGGCTCGAGTTGCACGTGCCGGCCGCGCAGGGTCGGGACGACGTTCATGCCGGCTGCGCCTCCGGCGCCGGCGCGGCATCCTCGAGCGTCGGGACGCGGCCGCGGCAATGGGCGACGCAGGCCGCGATTCCTGCCTGGTCCTCGATGCCGTACCAGAACACCTTCCAGCGCGGCTCCTTGATGCAGCCGTCGCATTCGGCGAAATAGAAGGCGTTGACGGGATTGCCGCGGCGCGAACGCCAGAACAGGCGCGGCTCGTCGGCGCGCATCACCTGCCACACCGCGCGGCCGAGGCCTTCGCCCTGGGCCTCGTCGAGCACCGCGAACTTGTCGAGGTAGACGCCCTCGGCCTCCTTCGTCAGGATCACCGCGGCGCGATAGTTCTCGCTGACGTACGCGCGGTGCAGCGCCGTGCGCTCGAAGTAGTCGGGCACGAGGCGCCGGCCGAACGCGGATTCGACCAGCCCGCGCAGCCGCGGAAGGTCGAGCGCGTCCCACGACGCCGCCTGCAGCACGCGTTCGCCGCGCCGCACGAGCGTGCCCGAACCCTTGTGCGTGAACAGCTCCTTCGCGAGCTCCGACGGCCGGGTGATCGACACCGACGACGCCGGCGACAGGCCGTCGAGCAGCTGCTTGACCTGCTCGAGCTTCACCCGCATGCCGCCCTCGATCCACGGCTGCGCCATCAGGTGCTCGTATTCGGTGGTGAGGTTGATCGAATCGATCACCCGCCCGTCCGCGTCGAGCAGGCCGCCGGTGCCGGTCAGAAACACGATCTTGTACGGCTGCAGCACCTGCACCAGCGCGTTCGCGGCATAGTCGGCGTTGACGTTGAGGATCTGGCCGCCGGCGGTCTCGCCCAGGCTGGCGATCACCGGGATCGAGCCCGCCTGCAGGCTGGCCTGGATCGGCGCCAGCTGCACGCCGCGCACGTTGCCCACGAGGCCGAAGGTGTCGCGGTCCATGAACTCGGCCTCGAACACGCCCGACACGATCGAGGTGGCGCGCGCGTCCTGCGCCTGCAGCGCCTCGACCAGCTTGAGGTTCTGCGCATGGAAGACGCGGCGCACGATGGCGAGCGCCTCCGGCGAGGTCACGCGCAGGCCGTCGACGGTGCGCTTCTCGATGCCGGCCGCGGCGAGCTCGGCGTCGAGCTGCGGGCCGGCGCCGTGGATCACGATGGGCGTGAGGCCGACGTCCTGCAGGAACGCGAGCGACGAGGTCAGCGCGTCGAAGTCGTCGCGCAGCACGGCGCCGCCGACCTTGACCACGGCGAAGCGCGCCGCGTCGAGCTGCGAGAAGCGCTTGAGGTACTGCGAGATCTCCTTCGCGCCGCCCATGCTGGACAGCAGGCGGACGATGGTCTGGCGCGTCGAGCCGTTGTGGGGTTTCAGGTCGTGGAGGGTCATGGCGTCAGTTCGAGAGGATCCGCGCGATCGAATCGGCGTAGCGTTGCAGTTGGTCCAGTTCCACCCATTCGTCGGCCGCGTGCGCCTGGGCGATGTCGCCGGGGCCGTAGACGATCGCGCTCATTCCGGCGCGGGAGAACAACGAAGCCTCGGTCCAGAAGTCGACCGCGTTGCCGATCGGCAGCTCGAGCGCGTCGGCGAGGTCGCGCGCCAGCAGGCGCCGCTCCTCGGCCTCGGCGACGTCGCCGGCGGGCAACGACGGCCCGCGGAAGGTCTCCTCGTAGCGCTCGAGCGCCCCGGCGGCCGCGCAGGCGCCGAAGCGTGCGTGCAGCTCGTCGATGTCCTGCGAGGGCAGCGGCCGGAAGTTGAAGCGCACCTCCGCGCTCGGTGCGATCACG
>DASTWT010000211.1:0-3346 GCA_035765815.1 Luteimonas sp.
TCGACCTTGAAGCGCAGGTCGGCGTGCTCGAACACCACCGCTTCCTGCTCCGGTGCGCGTGCAAGGCCCGACTGCACCGTGAACGCGCTCAGCGCGGGCTGTCCGTCCGCGTCGTGCGCGGCCCCGGCTTGCGACTGCGCCTGCGCGCCGCCCGCCGCGACCAGCGCCAGCGCCAGCACGGCGACCCGCCCCCTGCGATGCATCGGATCCATGAACGCTTCCCCAGCCGGAAATGAACCCGAGTCTTACGACGATGCGCCGTGGCCGCGCAAGTGCGGCTCGTCCCGGCCCGGCTCAGATGGCGTTAAGCGGTTTTCACGTGTAGTGGACACCACGCGAACGCTCCCGTCCGCGCATCGCAACCGGAGTCGCCATGAACCGCCAGATCCGCCACCGTGTCCTTGCCGCCACCGCCCTCGCCGCGCTGCTCGCCGGCGGCGCCGCGAGCGCGGCGACACCGCAGCACCGGGACGACCGCCAGGCGCGCAAGGAGCATCGCCAGGACCAGCGCCAGGAGAAGCGCGACGACCATCGCGAAGCCGCGCAGGTACGCCGCGACGTCCGCCAGGAAGCCGCGCAGGTGCGCCGCGACGACCGCCGCGAAGCCGTGCAGGCGGTCCGCGACGACCGCCGCGAGGCCCTGCAGGCGCGCCGCGAGGTCGTCCAGCCGCAGCGGATGTCGCTGCAGGACGGCCGCAAGGCGCTGCAACAGCGCGCCGTGGTGCAGGCGCACCGCGACGACCGCCGCGAGGCCGTGCAGGATCGTCGCGACGACCGCCACGACTGGCGCCAGGACCAGCGCCGCGATCGCCAGGACGCGCGCCAGGATCGCCGCGACGACCGCCACGACCAGCGCCAGGATCGCCGCGACGACCGCCACGACCGCCGCGACGACCGCCGCGATGCGCAACACCGCATCGCCTACGCGCGCTATCGCCAGGACTACGACCGCCGCGCCCGCGACTACCGCGTGCGGATCGCGCCGCGCTACTACATCCGCCCGGCGCACTACCGCTACTTCTGGGGCGGCACCTGGTACACCACCAGCAACTACGGCGCCGACGTCCTGCGCCAGGCCGTCGACTGGGGCTACCGCGAAGGCATGCGCGCGGGCCGCGCCGACCGCTACGACGGCTGGCCGGCCGACTACCGCGACTCCATCGCCTGGATGCAGGGCGGATTCGGCTACGGCGGCCGCTACATCAGCCGTGCCGAGTACCAGTACTACTTCCGCCAGGGCTTCCAGCGCGGCTACGACGACGGCTACTTCGGCCGCATGCAGTACGGCCGCTACGTGAACAACGACGCGGTGATCGCCGAAGCCGTGATCGCGACGATCCTCGGCCTGCAGCTGCTCCGCTAGGCGTCGCCGCCCGGCGCGACCGGCAACCGCCAGCCGCGCCGGATCGCGAGGAAGCGCAAGACGAACACGAGCACGGCGCCGGTCGCGAGGACCGGCGCCTGCGGCAGGCCCAGCCGCTCGCCCGCGACCACCACTGCCGCGCCCGCGAGCGCGGCGACCGCGTACAGGTCGGCCTGCAGCACCACCGGGATGCGCGCGGCGAGGATGTCGCGGGCGATGCCGCCGCCGATGCCGGTGAGCATGCCCAGCAGCATCGCCGACACCGGGTTCAGCCCCGCGGCCAGGGCCTTGGCCGCGCCCGTGACGGCGAACAGGCCGAGGCCGATCGCGTCGAACAACTGCACCGGATTGCGCAGGCGCTCGATGTCGGCGCCGCGGTAGAACGTCGCCAACCCCGCCGCGCAGCTCACCGCGACGTAATGCCAGCTCGCCAGCGCCGCAGGCGGCACCGCGCCGATCAGCACATCGCGGGCGATGCCGCCCGAGACCGCGGCCGCGAACGACAGCACCAGCACCCCGAACAGGTCCAGGCACTTGCGCACGCCCAGGGTCGCGCCGCTGATCGCGAAGACGAACGTGCCGGCGAGGTCGAGCGCGAGCACGAACGGATGCATGCCGCTACGCCCCGTGCAGCAGGAACGGCACCAGCGCCAGCACCGCGAGCGCGGCGGCGATGCCCAGGATCGACAGCAGCACGCGCAGCGGCTCGCGCCGCAGCACGTCGCCGAAGGTCTCCGCGGTGCCGTCGCGCAGCGCCGCCGCGCGTTCGGCGCGGGCGCGCTCGCGGCGGCCGTCCTGGTACTCGGCCATCAGCGCCTTCGCCCGCGGCGCGTCCTCGTCGTCGCGGATCCAGATGCCGCCGTGCGAGACGCCCCAGCGGCTGGGTTCGGTCTCGTACCAGGGGATGCGCGCGGCATCGAGCATCGCGCGCACGTCGGCCGCCTCGTCGTCGGGCACCAGGCGCATCTTCAGCAGCAGCGTGGCCATGCGGCCATGATAAGCCGGCTACGCGGCCGGGGCGCTGCGCCTGGCCACCAGCGCCTGCTGGCCGGAGGCCAGCAGGTTGGTCACGATCCAGTACAGCACCAAGCCCGCGGGGAACGCGTAGAACAGCACGAAGAACACCGCGGCCATGGCCGCCGTGATCCACAACCGCTTGCGCGCCGCCGCAGCGTCGCCCTCGCCCGGAACGAACAGCGCCCCCAGCATCAGGCTGGCGACCAGGCCGAACGGCAGCAGGTTGAGGGTCGCGCCGAACCACGGCAACTCGACGCCCAGCTGCAGCAGGCGGTCGGGTTGCGACAGGTCGGGGATGCCGGCGAAGCCGACGCCGTGCAGTTGCGGCGCGTGCAGGAGGATCTGGAACAGCGCGATCAGGATCGGCAGCTGCAGCAACACGAGCAGCAGCGGCTTCATGCCCGCCGCGGGGCTCACGCCGTGCTCGCGGTAGAGCAGTTCGATGCGCTCGGCCTGCTCGCCGCCGCGGTAGCGCGACTTGATCTCCGCGAGCGCCGGCTTGAGCTGCGCCTGGATCTCGTTGAAGCGCTTCTGCGAACGCAGCGCGCGCCGCGCGAACGGGTACAGGAACAGCCGCACGAGCACCGCGAGCAGGATGATCGCCAGGCCCCAGCTGCCGGTCGCCGCCGCCAGCCAGTCCAGCAGCTGCAGCAGCCACAGGCACAGCGCGCGCATCCATCCCCACATTCCGGGGAACATGGGGACCTGGGGATCCACCGTCAGGGCTTCTTGTCGTCGCGCGCCGAGGACGCGGGCAGCGTGCGCTTGCGGATGCGCAGCAGCACCAGCAGGCGGTGCCACCACAGTTTCGCGGTCACGGCGATCGCGGCCAGGCCGGCGATGATGCCCTGCAGGATCATGCTGCCCGAACTCGGGTCGATGTAGGCCTGCGCCGGCCCGGTCAGGACCACGAACAGGACCAGCGCCGCGATCAGTTTCTGGGTGTTGCTCATGTGGCCTCCGGGG
>DASTWT010000212.1:0-2772 GCA_035765815.1 Luteimonas sp.
GCGGTACTTCATGAGGTTGATCGACGCGAGGTTGCACGCCGAGTCGTCGACGTGCATGTACTCCGAGCACGGGTTCGACGCGTTGATGCGCCCCGAGTTCGGGCACGTGTGCCACTGGTTGATCGTCGTGTCGTACTGCACGCCGGGGTCCGCGCAGCGCCATGCCGCCTCGGCGATCTCCCGCATGAGCTCCCGCGCCTGCATCGGCTCGCCGACCGGCTCGCCGGTCGTGCGCGCGGTCGTCTGCCACTCGCCGTCCTCCTCGACCGCGCGCATGAACGCGTCGGTAACGCGGACGGAGTTGTTGGCGTTCTGGTACTGGATCGAGGTGAAGCCGTCGCCGTCGATCGACATGTCGAAGCCGGCATCGCGCAGGGCCTCGGCCTTCTCCTCCTCCTTGGCCTTGCACCAGATGAACTCGCGGATGTCGGGGTGGTCGACGTCCAGCACCACCATCTTCGCCGCGCGCCGCGTCTTGCCGCCGGACTTGATCGTGCCCGCCCACGCGTCCGCCCCGCGCATGAACGACACCGGCCCGCTCGCCGTGCCGCCCTTCGTCAGCGGCTCCATCGAGCCGCGGATGTTCGAGAGGTTGATCCCGGACCCGGAGCCGCCGCGGAAGATCTTGCCCTCCTTGGTGTTCCAGTCGAGGATCGACTCCATCGTGTCGTCGACGCTGAGGATGAAGCAGGCCGAGCACTGCGGCTGCTCCTCGAAGCCGACGTTGAACCAGACGGGCGAGTTGAACGCCGCCATCTGGTGCAGCAGCACGTAGGTGAGCTCGGCCTCGAAGGCGTCGCCGTCCTCGGCCGTCGCGAAGTAGCCGCGCTCACGGCCCCAGTCGGCGATCGTGCCGGCGACGCGGCCGATCATCTGCTTGACCGAGCGCTCGCGCGAGGGCGCGCCGAGCTGACCGCGGAAGTACTTCTGCGCGACGATGTTCGTCGCGTTCTGCGACCACGCGGCCGGGAACTCGACGCCGGGCTGCTCGAAGGCGACCTTGTCGCCGTGGCCGATGCGCGCGTCCCGCAGCTCCCACTCGACGGTGTCGAAGGGATGCACCCCCGGCGTCGTGTACTTGCGCCGGATCGTGAGCGCACGACCGGCCCGGACGTCCTGGACGGGTGCTGTCTGCGGGATGACTTCCATCTGGTCTCCTCTTCCTGTCGCGCCGCGTTTCCTTGGTGTTTGCGGGCCTATTTGCCTGCTTACGGCGGTAACAGCGGATCATCCGCTTTGCGTCGGACGGAACCCTGTCCGGAGGGGTTGCGGGGCGATCGGGCGGCCTCACCCAGGGTACTGGCGCGACCCGCGGAATCGCCATCGCCCAAGCCGCAAATGCGGCACGAATCCGATCCGCGGGGTAGCTTGGAGGCGTGATTCGCAGTCGTCCCGCCGCCGTGGCGCTGGCCGCATGCTCGGCCCTGCTCGCGGCCGGGTGCGGCGGGCCGCCGAAGGAGTCCCGCGCGAAGGCCACGCGCGAGGCGACCGCAGCCGCGAGCGGCTACGTGCAGGCCTTCGCGCGCCGCGACGGCGCCGCGATGTGCGCGCAGATGACCAGCGATCTGCAGCGCAAGTTCGTCGAGGCCGCGCGCCGCTCGGCGCACGCGAAGCTCGGCTCGGACTGCGAGTCGGTGATGCGCGCGGCGCTCGCGGGCGTGCAGGACGACCAGGCCGCGAGCTTCGCGCAGGCGCACATCGCCAACGTGCGCGTCGGCAGCCGCAGCGGCACGTTCACCTACCTCTTCGGGCAGCTGCAGGTGCTCGGCAAGGTCGCGCGCGGCGACGACGGCCGCTGGCGCGTGTCGTGCTGCGTGCAGGTCGGCGCGTAGCCGGCGTCAGCGCCCGAGCCGCAGCCAGTCCGTGAACTCGGCCCAGGCGGCGCTCGTCCGCCAGCCGGCCTCGCCGGTGGCGTGGCGCAGCCCCGCGAGCCAGGGCGCGTCGTAGGCCCACCAGCGCGCGAGGCTCCACGTCGCGCCTGCCAGCAGCGCCAGCGCGGCGAGCGCCAGCAGCACGATCAGCGGCGCCGGCGTCCCGGAGTCCGAGCGCGCCGACCTCGCGGCGGCGGGAATCGCGTCGTTGACCACCGCGGGCGACGCGACCGGCGAGGGCGTCGGCTGCGGGACCGTCGCGACCGGCGCCGCCGGGACAGGCGCGGCGGGCTGCGGCGCCGCCGTGCCGCCGGCGGGCGCGGGCGCCGGAGGCGGCGCCGGGGCGGTCGTCGTCGCGGCCGGCGCGGGCTGCACCGCGGTCGTCTTGCTCGCGCCCTTGCCGCAGGCGCCGGACGCGCGCTGCGCGATCGCCGCGTCGAGCGCGTCGGGGAAGTCCGGCGCGTACTGCTGGATGTCGTTCGGCACCTGCGCCTTCGCGCTCTTCAGCGCCTGCGCGCTGAAGTGGCAGCCGTCGATCGCGCCGGTCCGCTGGTACTCGCGGAAGACCTGGTGGAACGGGTCCGCCTGCGTGGCCGCGGGGAGCGCCAGCACGGCGACGGCGACCAGCGCCAGTGGGAGGCTGCGTCTCGCCACGGGCCCGGATGGTAGCTTCGCCCGCGCCTTGATGGCCGCCGCACTGCTCGCCTGCTGGCTCTACGCCTGCTTCGCCCACGGCGCCGTGCCGCTCGGCGACGGCGCCCGCCTGGAGGTCGCGCTGGCGATCGTCGCCATCGCCGGCGTGGCGCGCACGGGCGTCCGCGCGCGCGCGCCTGTGGCCGCGTGGGGCGGCGTCGCGCTGCTGGGAGGCTTCGCCGCGTGGTCGGCGTTCAGCCTGCTCTGG
>DASTWT010000213.1:0-9772 GCA_035765815.1 Luteimonas sp.
ACCACCGACGGCTCGTTGAGGACGATGCCCTGGCCGCGGACGTAGATGAGGGTGTTGGCCGTGCCGAGGTCGATCGACAGGTCGTTGGAGAACATGCCGCGGAACTTCTTGAACATCGCGTAGGGGCGTCCGTCAGGGCGGGAAAACGGCCCCGCGTCGGTAAGAAGCGCAGGCCGGTCCGCGTGCATCGCAAGGGATGGGCTAGCCTAGCAAAAACTGGCCTCCGCGGGCGCCAGACGGTAACCTTTGCGGCCGCCGGAACGGCCGACCCGGGGAATCGAATTCCGGCCGCCCGGTCCGCCGCTCCACCGACCCGTCCCATCCGCCCCGCCGGCACGCCGGCGCCACGAGGCCCGCCCATGGCTGCGCTGATCTGCGGTTCCCTGGCCTACGACACCATCATGGTGTTCCCCGACCAGTTCAAGAACCACATCCTCCCGGACAAGGTGCACATCCTCAACGTGTCCTTCCTGGTGCCGCGGATGCGGCGCGAGTTCGGCGGCTGCGCCGGCAACATCGCCTACAACCTGAAGCTGCTGGGCGGCGAGCCGATCCCGATGGCGACGGTGGGCCAGGATTTCGGGCCCTACCGCGAATACTTCGACGAGCTCGGCATCGACCTGGCCCGGGTGAAGGAGATCCCGGAGCTGTTCACGCCGCAGGCCTTCATCACCACCGACCTGGACAACAACCAGATCACCGCGTTCCACCCGGGCGCGATGATGCGCTCGTACGAGAATCACGTCCGCGACGTGCCCGGCGTCACGCTCGGCATCGTCAGCCCGGACGGGCGCGAGGGCATGATCCAGAACGCGCGCGAGTTCGCCGAGGGCGGCATCCCGTTCATCTTCGACCCGGGCCAGGCGATGCCGCTGTTCAACGGCGCCGAGCTGCGCGAGTTCATCGCGCAGGCCGACTACGTCACCGTGAACGACTACGAGTCGAACCTGCTGCAGGAACGCACCGGCTGGGACGAGAAGACCATCGCCGGCAAGGTGAAGGCCTACATCGCCACCCGCGGACCCAAGGGCGCGGTGATCTTCGCCGACGGCAAGACCATCGACGTGCCGCCGGCGCACGAGCGCCGCGTCACCGACCCGACCGGCTGCGGCGACGCGTTCCGCGCCGGCCTGATCTTCGGCATCGAGAAGGGCTACGACTGGCTGACCATCGGCCGCATCGGCAACCTGATGGGCGCGCTGAAGGTCGAGCACCCGGGCACGCAGAACCAGCGCTTCGACTACGACGAATTCGCCGAACAGTTCAAGCAGCAGTTCGGCTACGCGCTGTAGCCACCCCTGCGGAAGCGTTCCCGCTAGAAAGAGATCTTCCGCGGGTCCGGCTCGACGGTGAGCGACATCGCCAGGTCGCCGACGGTGACCGTGGCCGGCCGGCCCGGCACCAGCACGAACACCGGCGACATGTCGCCATGCGCGGACGCGAGCACGGCGCTGACCTTGAGCTTGCCTTCGGCCAGCTCCTCGACCCGGAACGAGAGTTTGTAGCCCTCGGCGCCGTCGACCGCGACGGTCGCCGGCGTGCCCGCCTCGACGACCGCGGTCGGCGCGGCGAAGCGCTCGCCCCCGTGCGCCAGCGTCGCTTCGACGCGATAGGCGTTCGCCGCCGCGGCATCGAACGATGCCGCCAGCGTCGCCGCCACGAACATCATCGCCATCCTTCGCATCTTCATTCTTCGACCTTCCCCCCTTCCGGGAACACTTTCATCACGAGGCCGAGGTGGTCGATGGCGATGTTCGCCGTCTGCCCCGGCCGGATCACGACCGCCGGCGACATCGACCCGTAGGCGGACACCAGGATCGTGTTCAGGCGCAGCTGCCCGCGGCCGATTTCCTCGATGTCGAACGAGAGCGAGTAGCCCTCTTCGCCGTCCACCTTGACCGTCGCGGGCCGGTCGGCCGAGACGATCGCGGACGCCTTCGCGAACTGCCGCCCATCGTGGATCAGCGCCGCCGCGACGCGCCAGCGGTCGGCGGCGACGGCATCGCACGACAGCGCGAGCGCGGCGACGGCGGAAGCGAGTGCGAGCCTGGCGGGGGACATGGCGTGCGGGGTCACCAGGCGGGAAGCTTCGAGGCGTCGAGGCCGCCGGTCTCGAACGTGGCGGTGCGCAGGCCGACGTCCTTGGCCGGGAACTCGATCTCCAGCACCTTGCTGGTGGTCGCGAGCTTCCACAGCGCCTTGCGGTCGTCGATGAACATCGCGATGGCCTCGTCGGTGGTCGGGCGCGACGCCGGCAGGCGATGGACCTTGCCGTCGGCGGTCACCTTCACCCGGCAGCCGCGATAGCAGTCGAAGTCGCCCTTCTGCAGCACCAGGTAGCTGCTCTTCCCCCACGACGGATGGTCGCGGAAGATCAGGCGGACCTGCGAGGGGCCGCTGCCGTCGACGTCCACGTCGTCCTTCGCGTAGATCGAGGCCGAGCGCTGGTCGCCGCCCTTCACCGGCTCGACCTGGTAGCTCCACAGGCCCGCGAGGCGCGCGCCTTCGCGCTGCGCCTGCGCCTTCGCGGCGACCTCGGCCAGCATCGGCTTCACCCGCGCGGCCGCCTGGCTCCGCGGATACTGCGCGAGCAGCACGTCGCCCTGCGCCTTGGCCAGCGCCCAGTTGCCGTCGGCGACGGCCGCGTCGAACGCGGCCTCGCCCTGCTTCGCCGCGTCCTCCGCGGCGGCGGCCTGCGCGGCCGCCTGCTCGGCGAGCCGCGCCTTGCGATCGCAGCCCGCGGCCGCGAGCGCGGCGACGACGGCGAGCGCCGCCACGGCGCGCATCGCCCCGGGCGCGGGCGCGCGCAGCGTCACTGCGCGGTCCCGTCCTGCTTCGCGCCCTGCGCCTGCGCCTGCTCGCCCTGGGCCTGCTCACCCTGGGCGATCGCGGCCTCGACCGAACCCGTCGTGATCGGGTGGTAGCCGGCCTTCGCCCGCGCGAACACGTCCTTCGCGAACGCCAGGCCTTCCGGCGTCTTCACCAGCTCGGCGTAGATCGGCATGATCAGCTTGCGGCGGCCGACGCGGGCGATGAAGTCGGCGATCGCGCCGTCCGCGGCGTGGTAGCCGCTGCGCACCGCGAGCGGGTACCAGCGCATCGCGATCTCGCCGTTGTGGGTGCCGGTGAAGTGGTAGGCGGCGTCGAGCGCGGCCATCTGCTCCGGCTTCAGCGTGTCGGGCATGCCCTCGAGGAAATGCACCCACTCCTGCGTGGTCCACGGCGCGGTCAGCTGCGGCACCGGGAGCTTGCCCGTGCCCGACCATGCGATGCGCGCGGCGTCGACGACGGCGAAACGCTGCGACTTCACCTGCGGCGCGGTGGCCGGCACGCCCGGGTCGTACAGCCAGGCGTCGAACTCGGCCTGGCTGACCGTGCCCGGGTGCTTGTCCAGCAGGTTGGCGATGGCGTAGTCGCGGAACTGCGCGGTGGTGATGCTCTGGAACGCGAAGTGGTCGAAGTAGCCGCGCAGGAACGCGTCGAACACGTCGCGGCCGAAGCGCTGCTCCAGGAACTGCATGAACCACGCACCCTTGGTGTAGACGGTGCTGCTGAGGTTGTCGTCCGGATCGTCGAGGTCGCCCGGCTTCACCGACAGCGGCTGCAGCGGCTTGTTCGCGTCGGTGAACTCGTGCTTCAGCTCGTCGCGGTCGATCACTTCCTCCATCGCGGCGACGTCCTCGCCGTACAGCGCCTCGGTGATGCGGTACTGCACGTAGGTGGTGACGCCCTCGTTGAGCCAGGCGTCGCGCGAGGTGGCGAAGGTGACCAGGTTGCCGGACCAGCTGTGGGCGAGCTCGTGCGCGACCAGCGAGACCAGCGACTTGTCGCCCACGATCACGGTCGGCGTCGCGAAGGTCATCGTCGGGTTCTCCATGCCGCCGTACGGGAACGAGGGCGGCAGCACCAGGATGTCGTAGCGGCCCCAGCGGTACGGGCCGTACAGCTTCTCCGCCGCGTCGATCATCCGGCCGGTGTCCTCGAACTCGTGCTGCGCCTTGTCGGCCATCGCCGGCTCGGCCCACACGCCGGAGCGGTCGGAGGTCGGGCGGAACACCAGGTCGCCCGCGGCGATCGCCAGCAGGTACGAGGGGATCTTCTGCGGCATCGTGAAGCTGTAGTCGCCGTCGCGCTCGGCCTTCGGATCGCTGTTGCCGCTCATCAGGACCATCGCGTCCTTCGGCGCGGTGACGTGCGCCGTATAGGTGAAGCGCACCTGGGTCGTGTCCTGCAGCGGCACCCACGAGCGCGCGTGGATCTGCTGCGACTGGCTGAACATGAAGGGCTGCTGCTTGCCCTCCGTCATCGACGGCGCCAGCCATTGCAGGCCTGAGGCCTCGGGCGAGGTGTGGTAGGCCACGCGCACCGTGGCGTTGCGCTCGGGCACGTCGATGGCGAGCTTGCTGCCCAGCAGCTTGTCCGCGGGCGCGAGCGCGTAGTGCAGCGGCTCGTACTGGCCGTCCTTGCCCACGGCCTCGGCCTTCTCGATGGTCAGGTCGCGGGTGTCCAGCACCAGCTGGTTCGCCTTCGGGTCGACCCAGTCCAGTGTGTAGGTGGCGGTGCCCGCGATTTCCTTCTTCGCGAAGTCGACGGCCAGGTCGAGCGCGAGGGCGGTCGTCTTCACCTTGTCGGGCTCGGCGTACGAGAACTCGTCGTGGCCTGGATCGGCGGCGGGCATGGCGGCCTCCGGCTTGGCGGCGGGCGTGGCGGCGGCAGGGGTCGCATCGCGCGAACAGGCGCCGGCGGCGGCGAGCGCGGCGGCGGCGGACAGCAACAGCAGGGTCTGGCGCATGGGGGAACGGACCGGTGGCGGCGATGCCGCAAGTCTAGCGCCGCATGCCGGTCCCTGCCGCATGCGGGTCGTGACGCCAGTCAACCCCACTTGCGGCACTCGCTCCGCCGGCGCGCGATGCGCATCGTTCGCGGCGCCGGCCGCCGGCGCGGGGCCCTGCCATTGGTCATGCAAACGGTGCAGCCGGCCCGCGCATCCCTACCAGCATTCCCCCACGGAACGACCGATGAAGCAGCACGCCCCGATCAACGCGCTCGCCGCCGCCCTGCTCCTCTGCGCACCCTTCGCCCATGCCCAGGAGGCCGGGCCGCCTGCTTCCGCCCCGGCCGGCTACATCCCCGGCGGGCGCATCCCGCAGTTGCCGGAGGGCATCGTGATCGACGGCAAGCTCGACGACGCCGGCTGGCAGGGCGCCCTCGTGCAGGAGGTCGCGTACGACATCCAGCCCGGCGACAACACCCCGGCCCCGGTGAAGACCACGGTGCGCATCGGCTACACCGCCGACGCGCTGTACGTCTCCTTCCACGCGCTCGACCCGGACCCGTCGCAGATCCGCGCCCACCTGCGCGACCGCGACGCGATGTTCAACGACGACTGGGTCGGCGTGTTCCTCGACACCTTCAACGACAACCGCCGCGGCTACGAGCTGGCGGTGAACCCGCTCGGCGTGCAGGGCGACATCATCCGCGACGAGAGCAACAGCGAGAACCAGGAGGATTCGAGCTGGGACGGGCTGTGGGAGAGCGCCGGCCAGGTCACCGCGGACGGCTACGACGTCGAGATCCGCATTCCGTTCTCGACCCTGCGCTTCCCCACCGGCGGGGCCGAGCAGCGCTGGGGCATCGCCCTGTTCCGCAACTGGCCGCGCGACAAGCGCCACCAGCTGTCCAGCGGGCGGGTGCCGCGCGAGTCGAGCTGCTTCGAGTGCGAATGGGGCGAGTACGACGGCTTCGCCGGCGCGCACCAGGGCCGCAACCTGGAGATCGTGCCGACGCTGACGATGGGCAAGACCCAGACCCGCGACGCGGCGGGCGAGTCGTGGAAGAGCGAGGACACCTCGATCGAGCCCGGCGTGGACGTGAGCTGGGCGCCGTCGCCGGCGATGACGCTCAACGCCACCATCAACCCCGACTTCTCGCAGGTCGAGACCGACCAGCTGCAGCTCAACTTCAACGACAGCTTCGCCCTGTTCTACCAGGAGAAGCGGCCGTTCTTCCTCGAGGGCGCCGACTACTTCACCAGCCAGTTCGACGTGCTCTACACCCGCCAGATCGCCGATCCGGACTACGGCCTGCGCGTCACCGGCCGCACCGGCAGCGGCGCCTACGGCGCGATCGTGGCGCGCGACGCCACGACGCTGGTGCTGGTGCCGGGCGTGCTCGGCTCCGGCTTCGAGCAGCTGGACCAGAAGGCCGACGTGGCCGTGGGCCGCTATCGCTACGACTTCGACACCCATTTCAGCATCGGCGCGATCGGCACCTTCCGCCAGGGCGACGACTACTCGAACGACGTCGCCGGCGTGGACGCGCGCTGGAAGCAGGGCCCGCACACCGCGACCGCGCAGATCCTGCACAGCCAGTCCGAATACCCGTCGCAGATCGTCGACGACTACAAGGACGAGCTCGGCGACGACCCGCGGCCGTCCGGCGAAGCCTGGCGCGCGGAATACGCCTTCAGCAACCGCAACTGGAACTTCGACACCTGGCACGAGGACATCGACCCCGGCTTCCGCGCGGACCTGGGCTTCATGGGCCAGGTCGGCTACGACAAGTCGCTGGTCGGCGGCGGCCACACCTGGTATCGCGACGACAGCGCCTTCAACCGCTTCGACGTGTACGCCGACTTCGACGTGACCCACCGCTTCGACGGGCAGCTGCTCGAGCGCGAATGGGAGGGCCAGGTCAGCACCCAGGGCCCGAAGCAGAGCCAGCTGGTCCTGCACGGCATGACCCGCAAGCGCTTCTGGCAGGGCATCCTGTTCGACGAGCATTACGTCGACTTCAACGGCAACTACCGCCCGACCGGCAACCTGCAGCTCGGCGCCTACGCGCAGGTCGGCACGATGATCGACCTCGACGCGGTGGAAACGGGCCGGCGCACGCAGGTCGAATTCTGGGGCAACGCCAACGTCGGCCGCGGCATCGCGATGGACTGGGACCTGATCCGCCAGGCGATGCACCGCGACGGCGGCACGGCGTTCGAGGCCACCGTGCTGAACGCCGGCGGCAGCTGGCAGTTCGACCCGCGCCAGCGCCTGCGCCTGACCCTGCAGGGCAGCGACGTCAAGCGCGACGTGGCGCTGTACGCCGATCCGATCGAGGCGCGATCGCGCGACTGGGCGGCGCAGGCGGTGTACTCGTACAAGGTCAACCCGCGCACCGTGGTGTACGCGGGCGCCTCCTACGGCGCGTTCATGGACGACGACCACCCCGCCCTGTTCGGCGACACGCGCAGCGTCTTCCTCAAGCTCAGCTACGGCTTCCAGCCATAACGCAAAAAAAGGGGACGGAGGTAGTTAATTTAGGGACAGGGCATTCGGACAATGCCCTGTCCCTAAATTAACTGCCTCCGTCCCCTTTATTCAGTCCTCGCCGATGTCCTCGTTCCAGACGTCGGGGTGCGCGGAGATGTAGCCGCCCAGCAGGTCGATGCACTCCTGGCTGTGCAGGTCGATGACCTCGACGCCGGCCTCGCGCAGCCAGTCGATGCCACCCTGGAACGTCACCGACTCGCCGACGACGACGGTGCCGATGTTGAACTGCCGCACCAGGCCGCTGCAGTACCAGCACGGCGCCAGCGTGGTGACCATGATCGTGTCCCTGTAGCGGCGCTGGCGGCCGGCCTTGCGGAACGCGTCCGTCTCGCCATGCACCGAGGGGTCGCCTTCCTGCACGCGGCGGTTGTGGCCGCAGCCGAGCAGGCGGCCGTCCTGGTGGTACAGCGCCGCGCCGATCGGGATGCCGCCCTCGGCCAGGCCCTGGCGGGCTTCGGCGATGGCGGTGTCGAGCAGGGCACGGTAGTCGGGGGTGGCGATCATGGCGGTCCGGGGCTCCTGTACTGGGCGGCGTCCGCGCCTTCGCGGGCGGCGCGGCAACGATAGGCGATAATCGCGCCCATGAGCGACCCCACGAATCGGGCTGGCGAGGCCGGCACCACCCACTTCGGCTTCCGCGACGTCCCCGTCGCCGAGAAGCAGAAGCTCGTCGGCGAGGTGTTCTCCTCGGTCGCCGGCAAGTACGACCTGATGAACGATGCGATGTCGCTCGGCATCCACCGGCTGTGGAAGCGCTACTTCGTGGCGACCGCGCAGGTGTCGAAGGGCGACCGCGTGCTCGACCTCGCCGGCGGCACCGGCGACATCGCCGCGCTGCTGCGCGGCCGCGTCGGCGCCGAAGGCGAGGTGGTGCTCGGCGACATCAACGCCGACATGCTGCGCGTCGGCCGCGACCGCATGATCGACCGCGGCCACGTGCAGGGCTTCGAATACGTCCAGTGCAACGCCGAGGCGCTGCCGTTCCCCGACCGCAGCTTCGACCTGGTCACCATCGCCTTTGGCCTGCGCAACGTCACCGACAAGGACGCCGCGTTGCGCGAGATGCACCGCGTGCTGAAGGTCGGCGGCCAGGCGCGCGTGCTCGAGTTCTCCGAGGTCAAGGCCGAGTGGTTCAAGCCGCTGTACGATTTCCACTCCTTCCAGGTGCTGCCGCGCCTCGGGCGCCTGTTCGCGCACGATGCCGGCAGCTACCAGTACCTCGCCGAGTCGATCCGCAAGCACCCGCCGCAGGACCAGCTCAAGGCGATGATGGACGCCGCCGGCTTCGCGCGGACGTCCTGGCGCAACCTCAGCGCCGGCATCGTCGCCATCCACACCGGCTACCGCACCTGAAAACGGTCCGACCCCCTTTTCACAGGATGTAGCGGGACAGGTCGGGGTCCTGCACCAGCTCGCCCAGGTGCGCGTCCACGTAGGCGCGGTCGATGGTGACGGCCTCGCCGTCGCGGTCCGGGGCCTCGTAGCTGAGGGTGTCGAGCAGGCGCTCGAGCACCGTGTGCAGCCGGCGCGCGCCGATGTTTTCCTGGCGCTCGTTGACCTGCGCGGCGATGTCGGCGAGCCGCTCGACCGCGTCCGGCGCGAACGCCAGCGCGACGCCTTCGGTCTTCAGCAGCTCCACGTACTGCGTGGTCAGCGCGGCCTTCGGCTCGGTGAGGATGCGCACGAAGTCGGCCTTGCTCAGCGCGCCGAGCTCGACACGGATCGGGAAGCGGCCCTGCATCTCGGGGATTAGGTCGCTCGGCTTCGCGAGATGGAACGCGCCGCTCGCGATGAACAGGATGTGGTCGGTCTTCACCGGGCCGTACTTGGTGCTGACGGTGCTGCCCTCGACCAGCGGCAGCAGGTCGCGCTGCACGCCCTCGCGGCTGACGTCGGCGCCCATGCCCTCGCTGCGCTTGGCGACCTTGTCGATCTCGTCGATGAACACGATGCCGTGCTGCTCGCAGGCCTCGATCGCGGCTTCGCGCACCTCGTCCTCGTTGACGAGCCTGGCGGCCTCCTCCTCGACCAGCAGCGGGCGCGCCGCGGAGATGGCGAGGCTGCGCTTGTTCGTCTTGCCGCTGCCGATCTGCGAGAACATCTGCCGCAGCTGCTGGCCCATTTCCTCCATGCCCGGCGGGGCCATGATGTCGACGCCGACGTTCACCGCGGTCTCGACCTCGATCTCGCGCGCATCCAGCGCCCCGCTGCGCAGCTGCTTGCGCAGCTTGGCGCGCGTGTCGCTCTCCGCGGCGCGGTCGGCGGCCGACGCCTCGTCCGGCGGCGCCTCGGCCTTGAAGCCGAACACGGTCGGCGGCTCGCGCCGCGGCAGCAGCGCGTCGAGGATGCGGTCCTCCGCACGCTCTTCGGCCTGGGTGCGCACGCGCGCCTTGGCCTGCTCGCGGTACAGCTTGACCGCGGTGTCGGCGAGGTCGCGGATGATCTGC
>DASTWT010000214.1:0-2621 GCA_035765815.1 Luteimonas sp.
TGCGCAAGCTGCTCGAGGAGCTCGACGATGGAAAGCCGTGAAGCGATCGCACTGATCATCCAGGCCACGCTCGTCGGCAGCCTGGCCGTCGCACTGGTGCTGCTGGCGCGGCGACCGCTGCGGCACGCGTTCGGCGCGCGGGCAACGTACGCGGCCTGGTGGCTCGTGCCTGCGGCATTGCTCGCCCTCGCGGTTCCAACCGCGCCCCCGGGCGAAGTGGCGGCGATGGGCGTGCGCTTCGCGGCGCCGCTGGGCGCCGCGACCGGTTTCGCCGGCAGGGAGGCCGGCTTCTCATGGCAGCCATGGGTGCTCGGTGCCTGGGCGTGCGGCGCGATCGCGTACGCGCTGCTGATGGCGGTTGCGCAGGCGCGTTTCCGCGCGGCGCTCGGCGCGCTGCACCCGCACGGCGACGCGTGGCGCGCCGAGCATGCCGCCGCGGGCCTCCCGGCCACCGTCGGCGTGCTGGTCCCGCGCATCGTCGTGCCCGCCGACTTCGAGTCGCGCTACGACGCGCGCCAGCGCGAGCTGGTCCTCGCCCACGAACGCACCCACGTCGCCCGCGGCGACGCATGGGCCAACCTTGCCGTCGCCACGCTGCAGTGCCTCTGCTGGTTCAACCCGCTCGTCCACGTCGCGGCCCGCCGTTTCCGCCACGACCAGGAACTGGCCTGCGACGCGATCGTCGTCGCGCGCCACCCCCGACTGCGCCGCGCCTACGGCGATGCGCTGGTCCAGGCCCAGTGCGCCACGCAGGCGTCGCCGCTGGCCTGCCACTTCGGCTTCGGCCATCCACTCAGGGAGAGAATCGCCATGCTCAGGGAACCCATCGCCACCCGACGCCGCCGCATCGCGGGCAACGCGGCCGTCGCCATCCTGGTCGCCACCGCCGCCTTCGCCGCGTGGGCGGCGCAACCTCCGATCGCCACCCAGGCGGCTGGTGCACACGGAGACGAACCTGTCGCATCGATGCAGATCAAGCCGGATCCTTCGTTCGTCGGCGAGATTCGGATGCAGCCGCCCAAGTACCCGAAGGAAGCGCTGGACGCCGGCGTCGGCGGCACCGTCAACCTGATCATCAACCTCGCGGCGGATGGCAGGATCACCGGCGTCAGCGTCGAAAACCCCGAGGAAACGGATCCCCGTTTCGCCAACGCAGCGGCCAAGGCTGCGTGGGACTGGAAGTTCAAGCCGCAGATCAAGGACGGCAAGCCCGTTGCCGGGCGTGTCCGCGTGCCGATCACTTTCTCGCCGTCGGAGCCGAAGGCGTCCGGAAAGGGTTGATGGCGAACGCACGGACAAGGACGGCCGCCGCTTTCCTCGCCGCGGCCGTCCTCTTCCTGCTCACGGCATGCGCGACCCGCGTCGGGCATGTCGGGCCCGCGCCCGCGGACGATGCGCGCGTCGACCATTCGCTGCTGATGCCGCAGGGCCAGGCCCGGTACGAGATGGACGACCTCGCGCTGTTCGTGATGCCGATGGAACTGGCGTCGCCGGCGCCCGCGTTCCCCGCGGGAATCCCGGCCGGCGACGTGGTGCCGGTCACCGTCTGCGTGGAAACCTGGCTCGACGACGCCGGCGACGTCACGCGGCTGCTGCCGGCGCGCGGAGTCGACGGTTGTCCGCCGCAGGCGGACGCGCAGGCAGCGCCCTACGAGCAGGCGGTCGTGCAGGCGATGCGCGCGTGGAGCTTCTCCGCCGCGGCGATCTGCCGCTTCCCGGAACGCCTGCGCGCGCAGCGCGAGCGCGGCGACTGCAGGGGCGAGGACGTCGCGCTGACGCACGTGCCGGTCCGCCTGACCTATGCGTTCACGTTCGAGCGCCGCGCGGGCCGCGCGCAGGTCATCTCGGCGCGGTTGCCTGGCGGACAGGCCGCCGCGAGCGCGGCCGGCGCGGCGAAAACCCGATAGGCGTCAGGCGAAGAGCAGCTTCGCCGCCGCGACCAGCAGCACCACGCCGAGCATCCGGCGCAACCCGCGCACCGGCAGCCAGTGCAGCCCGAGCTGGCTGCCGAGCAGCGCCCCCACGGCGACGACGCCGAGCCACAGCGGCAGCATCGACGGCAGCGAGCCCGTCGCGTGCAGCAGGCCGGCAAGGCCGGTCAGCGAATTGATCCAGACGAATGCGACGGACGTACCGCTCGCTTCGCGCGTCGGCATCCAGCGCGCGAACAGCAGCAGCGGCGTCAGGAAGATCGCGCCGCCGGTGCCGGTGAGGCCGGACAGCACCCCGATCCCGGCGCCGACGGCCAGCCCCGGCAGCCAGGGCACGCGCCGGCCGGCCGTGTCGCGGTCCTCCTGCTCGGCGCGCGCGGCATGCCGGAACACGCCGATCGCCGCGACCAGCAACACGATCCCGAGCAGCATCGAGTAGCTTTCGCGCGGCAGCCTCACCTGCGCGGCGAAAAACGCCGCCGGCGCGGAGGCGAGCACGAACGGCAGCACGTTGCGCCAGCGCACGTGGCCGCCGCGCCACCAGCGAAGCAGGCCGATGCCGCCGACCAGCAGGTTCAGCGCGAGCGCGGTGGGGCGCACCTGCTCGGGCGCGAAGCCCATCAGCGCCATCGCGGCGATGTAGCCGCTCGCGCCCGCGTGGCCGACGGAGGCGTAGAGGGTCGCGACGGC
>DASTWT010000215.1:0-7148 GCA_035765815.1 Luteimonas sp.
GTGGTGGTGGTCATGGACTTCATCGCGCAGGTCCAGGCGCACCTGATGTCCCACCAGTACGACAGCCTGCTGAAGAAGGCCAACCTGAAAGGGCGCGGCGGTTCGCGCTAGGCGGTAACGAAACACCAGGCCGGGTCCGACGAATGCGCGGACCGGCAGATGGGCGACCCGGGCGGCGGTTCCGCACCCGGGTGGCCCGGGGCCGATCCGCGCGCCGGAGTAGCGCGCGGGCCGGGCAGGGCGGATCGAACCGCCCGGCCGCGGCCAGCCCCGGACCGTCGCCGGAGCATGGGCACGCTCCCCATGCCGGGTCCCGGGGCTTCGGCCCCGGGGCTTCCAGTAGTCACGGAACCTTGATAAACTTTCCAGTTCACTCGCCGGGCTTGCGTGCCCGGCCGCCAACCGTTTGGAGATCCGCCACATGGCGCGTATTGCCGGCGTCAACCTGCCTGCCCAGAAGCACGTCTGGGTGGGCCTGCAGAGCATCTACGGCATCGGCCGTACCCGTTCCCGCCAGGTCTGCGAATCCGCCGGGGTCACCCCGTCGACCAAGATCCGCGACCTGTCCGAGCCCGAGGTCGAGCGCCTCCGCGCCGAGATCGCCAAGTTCTCGGTCGAGGGCGACCTGCGCCGCGAAGTCGGCGTCGCCATCAAGCGCCTCATGGACCTGGCCTGCTACCGCGGCCTGCGCCACCGCCGCGGCCTGCCCCTGCGCGGCCAGCGCACCCGGACCAATGCCCGGACCCGCAAGGGCCCGCGCAAGGCCATCAAGAAGTAAGGAACAGTCATGGCCAAGCCTGCAGCTGCCAAAGTCAAGAAGAAGATCAAGCGCGTCGTCACCGACGGCATCGCGCATGTCCACGCTTCTTTCAACAACACCATCGTGACCATCACCGACCGCCAGGGCAACGCGCTGTCGTGGGCGACCTCGGGCGGCGCGGGCTTCCGCGGCTCGCGCAAGTCGACCCCGTTCGCCGCGCAGGTCGCCGCCGAGAAGGCCGGCAAGGCCGCGCTCGACTACGGCGTGAAGTCGCTGGAAGTCCGCATCAAGGGCCCGGGTCCGGGCCGCGAGTCGGCCGTGCGTTCGCTCAACAACGTCGGCTACAAGATCACCAACATCATCGACGTGACGCCGATCCCGCACAACGGGTGCCGTCCGCCGAAGAAGCGTCGCGTCTAAGGGGGCTGTAGAAAATGGCTCGTTATATCGGACCCACCTGCAAGCTCGCCCGCCGCGAAGGCACCGACCTCGGCCTGAAGTCGCCGGCGCGCGCGCTCGATTCCAAGTGCAAGCTGGAGCAGAAGCCCGGCCAGCACGGCGCCGGCACCGGCGCGCGTCGCAGCAAGCTCTCGGACTACGCCACCCAGCTGCGCGAGAAGCAGAAGGTGAAGCGCATCTACGGCCTGCTGGAGCGCCAGTTCCGCAACTACTACAAGAAGGCCTCGACCAAGAAGGGCAACACCGGCGAGAACCTGCTGCAGATGCTGGAGACGCGCCTCGACAACGTCGTCTACCGCATGGGCTTCGCGGTCACCCGCCCGGCGGCGCGCCAGCTGGTCAGCCACCGTGGCGTCACCGTCAACGGCAAGCCGGTCAACCTGCCGTCGTACGCGGTCAAGGCCGGCGACGCGATCGCGCTGTCCGAGCGCGCGCAGAAGCAGCTCCGCGTGCAGGAGTCGCTGACCGTGTCGTCGCAGATGGACCTGTCGCCGTCGTGGATCGAGGTCGACGCGAAGAAGTTCGCCGGCGTGTTCAAGGCGGTCCCGGACCGCGCCGAACTGCCTGCCGACATCAACGAAGCGCTGATCGTCGAGCTGTACTCGAAGTAATCACATCACGGCCGCCCGTTCCCCCACGGGCGTTCCGCAGGAGACACCACGAATGACGGTTACCGCCAACCAAGTCCTGCGTCCCCGCGGCCCCCAGATCGAGCGCCTCGCCGGCAACCGCGCGAAGGTCGTGATCGAGCCGCTGGAGCGCGGCTACGGCCACACCCTGGGCAATGCGCTGCGCCGCGTGCTGCTCTCGTCGATCCCGGGCTTCGCGATCACCGAGGTCGAGATCGACGGCGTGCTGCACGAGTACAGCACCATCGAGGGCCTGCAGGAGGACGTGCTCGAAGTCCTGCTGAACCTCAAGGACATCGCCATCCGCATGGGCACCGGCGACAGCTCGACCCTGACCCTGTCCAAGCAGGGCCCGGGCGTCGTGACCGCCGGCGACATCAAGACCGACCACAACGTCGAGATCCTCAATCCCGAGCACGTCGTCGCGCACCTGACCAAGGACACCGCGCTGAACATGCGCCTGCGCATCGAGCGCGGCTTCGGCTACCAGCCGGCCGCCGCCCGCCGCAAGCCGGACGAGGAAACCCGCGCGATCGGCCGCCTGATGCTGGACGCCTCGTTCTCGCCGGTCCGCCGCGTCGCGTACGCGGTCGAGGCCGCGCGCGTCGAGCAGCGCACCGACCTGGACAAGCTGGTCATCGACATCGAGACCAACGGCACGATCGACGCCGAGGAAGCCGTGCGCACCGCCGCCGACATCCTCAGCGACCAGCTGTCGGTGTTCGGCGACTTCACGCACCGCGACCGCGGCGCGTCGAAGCCGGTGGCCGCCGGCGTGGATCCGGTGCTGCTGCGCCCGATCGACGACCTGGAGCTGACGGTGCGTTCGGCCAACTGCCTCAAGGCCGAGAGCATCTACTACATCGGCGACCTGATCCAGAAGACCGAGGTCGAGCTGCTGAAGACGCCGAACCTCGGCAAGAAGTCGCTAACCGAAATCAAGGAAGTGCTCGCGCAGCGCGGCCTCTCGCTCGGCATGAAGCTCGAGAACTGGCCGCCGGCGGGGGTCGCCTCCCACGGGATGATGGGCTGATGCGTCTTGCCGCGGCAGCCGCCGCGGCAAGACGACGGTAACGAACTCGCCGACGGGCACGAGCCCGCGGCATCGCCGGAAACGGAATTTCCGGCCAGGGCCAGCGCAGTCCGAAGCAACAACGCCATGACGGCGACAGCGAAGTCCAACGCCTACAACATTCGAAAGGAACCACGTCCATGCGCCACCAGAAATCCGGCCGCAAGTTCAGCCGCACCAGCGCCCATCGCCAGGCGATGTTCGAGAACATGGCCGCGTCGCTGATCAAGCACGAGCTGATCAAGACCACGCTGCCCAAGGCCAAGGAACTGCGCCGCGTCGCCGAGCCGCTGATCACGCTCGCCAAGACCGACGGCGTCGCCAACCGCCGCCTCGCGTTCGCCCGCCTGCGCGACAAGGAAGCGGTCGGCACGCTGTTCACCGTGCTCGGCCCGCGCTACGCCACCCGTCCGGGCGGCTACCTGCGCATCCTCAAGTGCGGCTTCCGCGCCGGCGACAACGCGCCGATGGCGTACGTCGAGCTGGTCGACCGCCCGCAGGCCGACTGAGCGGCCGTAGAGCCGACCCATGGTCGGCTCGCGAGTACACCGGAGCCGGCCATGGGTCGGCTCCAGACGAAGCCCCGGCCACGTGCCGGGGTTTCGTTTTTTGCGTATCGTGGCGGCATGAACGCCAACCCCCTCCGCTGGTCCTTCCGCGCGCAGTGCCTGCTCGGCTTCGCCGTCTGCGCCGCGCTGCTCGCCTATGCCCTCTACACCGAGAAATACCTCGGGCTGGTGCCGTGCCCGCTGTGCATCTTCCAGCGCATCGGCTTCATCGCCCTGGGCGTGGTGTTCCTGCTGGCAGGGCTGTTCGCGCCGCGGGGCGCGGGCGGGCGTCGCGCCTGGGGCGTGCTGGCGCTGCTGCTGGTCGCGGCGGGGCTTTACGTCGCCGGCCGCCACGTCTGGATCCAGCACCTGCCGCCCGACCAGGTGCCGATGTGCGGGCCGAGCCTCGACTTCCTGCTCGACGCGTTCCCGCTCACCAGCGTGATCCGCACCGTGCTGACCGGTTCCGGCGAGTGCGCGAAGGTCGACTGGACCTTCCTCGGCATGTCGATGCCCGAATGGAGCCTGGTCTGGTTCACGCTGCTGGGCGCCTGGGCGGTGCTGGCGATGCTCGTGCCGGGAGGGGGGCGCCGTGGCCAGCGCTGACCGCCCGCTGCCCGTCAACCTCGCCGAAGGCTGGACGCCCGCGTCCTGGCGCGAGCGCCCGGCGGCGCAGATGCCGACGTATCCCGACGCGGCCGCGCTCGCGCAGGCGATGGACGAGCTGCGCGCGCTGCCGCCGCTGGTCACCTCGTGGGAGATCCTGGCGCTGAAGCAGCAGGTGGCCGAGGCGCAGGAAGGCCGCCGCTTCCTGCTGCAGGCCGGCGACTGCGCGGAGAACTTCGCCGAGTGCACGTCCTCGGTCATCTCCAACCGGCTCAAGGTGCTGCTGCAGATGAGCCTGGTGCTCGTGCACGGGCTGCGCCTGCCGGTGGTGCGCGTGGGGCGCTTCGCCGGGCAGTACGCGAAGCCGCGCTCGACCGACATGGAGACGCGCGACGGCGTCTCGCTGCCGTCCTACCGCGGCGACATCGTCAACGCGCCCGGCTTCACCGCCGCGGAGCGCGCGCCGGACCCGCGGCGCATGATCAAGGCGCACGCGCGCTCGGCGATGACGATGAACTTCGTGCGCGCGTTGATCGACGGCGGCTTCGCCGACCTGCACCACCCCGAATACTGGAACCTCGAGTGGGTGGGGCATTCCCCGCTCGCCGAGGAATACCGGCGCATGGTCTCCGGCATCGGCGACGCGGTGCGCTTCATGGAGACGCTGTCCGGCAGCGAGGTGCACAACCTCAACCGGGTCGACTTCTACACCTCGCACGAGGCGCTGCTGCTTCCGTACGAGGAGGCGCAGACGCGGCAGGTGCCGCGGCAGTGGGGCTGGTTCAACCTCAGCACGCACTTCCCTTGGATCGGCATGCGCACGGCGGCGCTGGACGGCGCGCACGCCGAATATTTCCGCGGCATCCGCAACCCGATCGCGGTGAAGGTCGGCCCGTCGGCGACGGCGGACGGGTTGCTGCGGCTCATCGACGCGCTGAACCCGGGCGACGAGCCGGGCCGGCTGACGTTCATCCACCGGATGGGCGCGGCGCAGGTCGCGGAGAAGCTGCCGCCGCTGCTGGACGCGGTGCGCCGCGACGGCCGCCGGGTGCTGTGGGTGTGCGATCCGATGCACGGCAACACCGAGACCGCGAGCAACGGTTACAAGACGCGGCGCTTCGGCAACATCCGCAGCGAACTGGAGCAGTCGTTCGACCTGCACGCCGCGGCGGGCACGCGCCTGGGCGGCGTGCACCTGGAGCTGACCGGCGAGGACGTGACCGAATGCACCGGCGGCGCGCGCGACCTCACCGATGCGGACCTGGCGCGCGCGTATCGCTCCACCGTCGACCCGCGCCTGAACTACGAGCAGGGCCTGGAGGTCGCGATGCTGGTCGTGCGCAAGCAGGCGCAGCTCGCGGCGCCGCGGCGATGAGGCGCGCGACCACGCTCTCCGCGGCCTTGCTCGCGGCCGGGTTCGCCGGCGGCGCGAGCGCGGCAGGGGCGCTCGGCGCGACCGGGGCCGCAAGCGCGCGAGCCGATGGCGGCGCACCCGCGGCGACCGTGGTCGCGCAGGACTCCGGGGTGGCGGTGCGCCTGCGCGGCATTTCCGCCGTGGACGCGAACGTCGCCTGGGCGAGCGGCCGCGAGGGCACCGTGCTGCGCACGATCGACGGCGGCGCGCACTGGCAGGCGATGCGCGTGCCGGGCGCGGAGAAGCTCGATTTCCGCGACGTCGAAGGTTTCGACGCCGACAGCGCGGTCGTGCTGTCGATCGGCCCCGGCGCGGATTCGCGCGTGTACCGCACCGACGACGGCGGGCGCAGCTGGCAACTGGCGCTGCAGAACGCCGATCCGCGCGCGTTCTTCGACTGCATGGCCTTCGCCGGCGAGCGCGGCTGGATGCTGGGCGATCCCGTGGACGGCGCGTTCCAGGTCCATGCGACCGCCGACGGCGGCCGCAGCTGGGCGCTGCAGCCGGGGGCGATGCCGCCGGCGGAAAAGGACGAGGCGGCGTTCGCCGCCAGCGGCACCTGTGTCGCGACGACGCCCTGGGGCCGCCGCATGGCGGTGGGCGGGGGCGGCGCGTCGCGCGCGTTCCTCGACGGCGGCGACGGCAACGATGGCGCGGGCGCGAGCACGGTCGGCGCCGCCGCGACCCCGCGCTGGAGCGCGTACGCGACGCCGCTGCCTTCGCGCGTGCCCGCCGCGGGCATCTTCTCCGCCGCGCCCGCGGGCGGCGACATGCTGCTGGTCGGCGGCGACTTCGAGCACGAGAACGCGCCGGGCAGCGCCGCGCTCGCGCAACTGCAGGACGACGGCAGCCTGAAGGTGTCGGCGCTGCCCGATCCGCGCGGCTACCGCTCCGGCGTCGCCTGCGCCGGCGATGCGCGTCCGCGCTGCGTGGCCGTGGGCCCGAGCGGCGTGGACGCGCTGGTCGACGGCCGCTGGCAGCCGCTGTCGGACACCGGTTACGACGCCGTCGACCTCGCGCCGGACGGCAGCGGCTGGGCGAGCGGCGACAAGGGCCGCATCGCCCGCGTCACGGTGCGATCGGCGCCATGAGACGGCGCACCAGGCCGCCATGCCGGCGGCGCGTCGGCGCCACCATCCGCGCGGACCGCGGCCGACGCCGCGCCTACGGCGCCAGCGTCGGCAGGAACTTCGGCGGCTTGCGTGCCTGCGTCGCCTGTTCGTACCCGTAGGCGATCGCGATCAGCGTCGGTTCGCTCCACGCCGCGCCCATGAACACGATGCCCACCGGCAGTTCGTGCGCGAAGCCCGCCGGCACGGTGATCGACGGATAGCCGGCCACCGAAGTGATCTGCGAGACGCCGCCGACCGTCGGATCGCCGCTGACCACGTGGTCGCCGAGCACCGGGTCGGTCGGGAACGCCGGTCCCCACGACGGCGCGAGCAGCGCGTCGAGCCGGTTCGCCTTCAGCGCGGCATCGATGCCTTCCGGGCCGGCGCGCCGCTTCGCGCGCGCCAGTGCGTCGAGGTAGGCCTGATCGGTGAGCGGGCCCTTCGCCTCCGACTGCAGGAACAGTTCCTGCCCGAACCACGGCATTTCCTCGGCGGCATGGGCGTCGTCGAACGCGATCAGGTCCGCGAGCGTCTTCGGCGCGACGTCC
>DASTWT010000216.1:0-4764 GCA_035765815.1 Luteimonas sp.
ACCCACGGCAGGTCGGTCGAGCCGGCGCGCAGCACGAAGGCGTCGCTGACGGTGTACTGCACGTACGCCTTCTTGATGTAGAGCTCGGTCGCGCCGACCGCCGAGGAGTACTGGAAGTCGGTGGTCAGGTTGATCGCCCACTTGTCGTCGAACTTGTGGTCGACGCCCAGGTAGAAGCGCTTGATGTCGAAGGCCGAGCCGGACTTGTCGGTCTTCGCGCCCTTGCTGCTGTCGTCGACGTTGGTGAAGTCGTAGTACAGGCGACCGCTGATCTTGGTGTCGTTGACCAGCTTGGCCAGGCCGGCGACCTTGTCCGACGTGGCCTGTGCGTCCTCGGCGGCCTTCGCGGAAGCGATGTTGATGTCGGACTGCGCGTCGGTGCGCTCCTGCAGCGAATCGACCTGCGCCTGCAGCGCGGCGATCTGCGCCCTGAGCGCGTCCAGCTCGCTCGCGGCCGGCGCGGACTGCGCGGCGTCCTGGGCGTGGGCGGGATGCATCGCCGCGAGCGCGGCCATGACGGCGACGGACATGAGGTTGGAACGCACGCTGTTGAAGCGCATGACTCTCTCCGGGTGGATGTTCGTGGTGGAGGCGCCGCAGCGGCCGCCTGGCGACGTGAAGAATCCGTTGGGAACATGACCGTTTCGCGACAGCGCGCGCTGTTTCGCTCCCGCGTGAATGAAACATCCCTGTCATGTTCCGGTCTTGGTCCTGTCACGGGCGCCGCGTGGAATGTCGCCAGTCCCTTCCCTCCCGTCACGGAGACCGCGACATGCTGCGTTCCACCCCGTTCCGAATCGCCGCCCTCGCGCTGGCGACCACCGCCGCGTTCGGCGCCGGCGCCGCCGAAGTCACCGGTGCCGGCTCGAGCTTCGTCTACCCGGTGCTGTCCAAGTGGTCGGCGGCGTACGCCGAGCAGACCGGCACCCGCATCAACTACCAGTCGATCGGCTCCGGCGGCGGCATCGCCCAGATCAAGGCGACCACCGTCGACTTCGGCGCGTCCGACAAGCCGCTCGGCGCGGCGGAGCTCAAGCAGTTCGGCCTGGGCCAGTTCCCGGTCGTGATCGGCGGCATCGTCCCGGTCGTCAACGTGCCCGGCGTGGCCGCCGGCGCGATGAAGCTCGACGGCGCGACCCTGGCCGACATCTACCTCGGCAAGATCACCCGCTGGAACGACCCGGCGATCGCCGCGCTCAACGGCGGCCTGAAGCTGCCGGACACCAGGATCACCGTCGTCCACCGCTCGGACGGCTCGGGCACCACCTTCAACTTCACCAATTACCTGTCGAAGGTGAGTGCCGAGTGGAAGACGAAGGTCGGCGAAGGCACGGCCGTGTCCTGGCCCACCGGCATCGGCGGCAAGGGCAACGAAGGCGTGGCCGCATATGCGAAGCAGGTCGTCGGCGGCATCGGCTACGTCGAGTACGCCTACGCGCTGCAGAACAAACTGGCCTTCAGCCGCATGCAGAACGCGGCCGGCAACTTCGTGCAGCCGCGCGACGACACTTTCTCGGCCGCCGCCGCGACCGCCGACTGGAATTCGGCGCCGGACTTCAACGTGATCATGACCAACGCCCCGGGCGACCAGGCGTGGCCGATCACCGCGACGACCTGGGCCATCATGTACAAGAAGCCGAAGGACGCGGCGCGCTCGAAGGCCGCGCTGGACTTCTTCCGCTGGTCCTTCGAGAACGGCCAGTCGCAGGCGGCCTCGCTCGATTACGTGCCGCTGCCGCAGGCGCTGGTGCAGCGCATCGAGGCGTACTGGGCGCAGAACATCCGCGGGTGAAGGCGGATCCGCGCATGAACGCCACGATCCCGCGCATCGTGCCGGCCGCCGTCGGCGGCCGCGAGCGCGCCGACGCACTCGCCGACCGCGGGTTCGCGTGGCTCGTCGGCGCCGCCGCGGTGCTCGTGCTGCTGGTGCTCGGCGCCGCCGCGCTGTCGATGCTCTGGGGCGGGCGCGAGGCGTTCTCGGCCTTCGGCCCCGGCTTCCTGTGGTCGCGCGAGTGGGACCCGGCGGGGCAGCGCTTCGGCGCGCTCGTCCCGATCTACGGCACCGTCGTCACCGCGGTCATCGCGATGCTGATCGCGGTGCCGGTGAGCTTCGGCATCGCGATGTGCCTCACCGAAGTCGCGCCGAAGTGGATGCGGGGCACGATCGGGGCGGCGATCGAGCTGCTCGCGGCGATCCCCTCGATCATCTACGGCATGTGGGGCCTGTTCGTGCTGGTGCCGGTGCTGGCGGCGCACGTGTACCCGTGGGTCGACGCGCACCTGGGCGGCCTGCCGCTGGTCGGCGCGCTGTTCTCCGGCCCGCCGCTCGGCCTGGGCATGTTCACGGCCGGGCTGGTGCTCGCGGTGATGGTGGTGCCGTTCATCGCCTCGGTGATGCGCGAGGTGTTCCTCACCGTGCCCGTGCGCCTGAAGGAATCGGCTTATGCGCTCGGCTCGACGCGCTGGGAAGTGGTGCGCGACGTGGTCCTGCCCTACACGCGCTCGGCGGTGATCGGCGGCATCTTCCTGGGCCTCGGCCGCGCGCTGGGCGAAACGATGGCCGTGACCTTCGTCCTGGGCAACGCGCACGAGCTCACCGCGTCGCTGCTGATGCCGGGCAACTCGATCGCCGCCACCATCGCCAACGAATTCACCGAGGCCGATTCGGCGATGTACCGCTCCTCGCTGGTCGCGCTGGGCTTCGTGCTGTTCCTGGTCACCTTCGTCGTGCTGGCCCTGGCACGGCTGATGCTGCGCCGCCTGGCGCGTCGCGAGGGCCTCTGACATGTCCTCGCTCTACGCGTATCGCCGCGCCAAGGACGTGGTCGCGCAGGTCCTCGCGATCGCGGCGACGCTGTTCGGCCTGTTCTGGCTGGCCTGGATCGTGTGGACGACCCTGCGCAACGGCCTGGCGGCACTGACGCCGGCGCTGTTCACGCAGATGACGCCGCCCCCGGGAGAAACCGGCGGCCTGCTCAACGCCTTCTTCGGCAGCGCGCTGATGAGCCTGCTCGGTGTCGTCGCCGGCGCGCCCATCGGCATCCTCGCCGGCACCTTCCTCGCAGGTGCATTCCGCCTGGAGCCGGGCCGCAACCGCTGGGCCGCGCGGCTTGCCGGCACGGTGCGCTTCGTCAACGACATCCTGATGTCGGCGCCGTCGATCGTGCTCGGCCTGTTCGTGTACACGCTGGTCGTCGCCCCGAGCGGGCACTTTTCGGCGCTGGCCGGCGGCATCGCCCTGGCGCTGATCGTGCTGCCGGTGGTGGTGCGCACCACCGACGAGATGCTGCGGCTGGTGCCGGCGCAGATGCGCGAGGCCGCGCTCTCGCTCGGCGTGCCGCAGTGGAAGGTGACCGTGCAGGTGCTGTACCGCGCCTCGCTGCCCGGCATCGCCACCGGCATCCTGCTGGCGCTGGCCCGGATCTCGGGCGAGACCGCGCCGCTGCTGTTCACCGCGCTCAACAACCAGTACTGGTCCACGGACGTGTCCGCACCGATGGCGAACGTGCCGGTGGTCATCTTCCAGTACGCGATGAGCCCCTACGACAGCTGGCATTCGCTGGCGTGGGCGGGCGCGTTCGTCCTCACCCTGTTCGTGCTGCTGGTCAGCCTCCTCGCGCGCGCCGTCGTGGCCCGCAACCGGGTGCGCCATGACTGAGGCGGCCCCCTCTTCCCTCGTTGCGACCATCGCCATGAACGACGCCAGTTCCGCTTCCGCCGCCGCCGACCGCACGCTTGGCGCTTCGGCGCAGACGCCGAAGCTCGCCGCGCGCGGGCTCGACTTCTGGTACGGCGACTACCGCGCGGTCAAGGACATCGCGCTCGAGGTCCCGGAGAAGCGCGTCACTGCGCTGATCGGGCCGTCGGGCTGCGGCAAGTCCACCCTGCTGCGCGTGTTCAACCGCATCTATGCGCTGTATCCCGGCCAGCGCGCCACGGGCGAGGTGCTGCTCGACGGCGAGGACATCCTCGACCCGAAGTACCCGATGAACCGGCTGCGCAGCAAGGTCGGCATGGTGTTCCAGAAGCCGGTGCCGTTCCCGATGACGATCTTCGAGAACGTCGCCTATGGCATCCGCCACCATGAGCGCCTTTCGAAGGCGGAGATGGCCGCGCGGGTCGAGTCCGCGTTGCGCCAGGCCGCATTGTGGGACGAGGTCAAGGACAAGCTGGACCGCAACGCGCTCGGCCTGTCCGGCGGACAGCAGCAGCGCCTGTGCATCGCCCGCGCCGTCGCGCTCAAGCCCGAGGTCCTGCTGCTCGACGAACCGACCTCGGCGCTGGATCCGATCTCGACCAGCCGCATCGAACAGCTGGTCGAGGAGCTCAAGCACGACTACACGATCATGATCGTGACCCACAACATGCAGCAGGCCGCGCGCGTCTCCGACTACACCGCGTTCATGTACCTGGGCGACCTCGTCGAGCACGGGCCCACGTCGACCATCTTCTCCAACCCCTCGAAGCAGCAGACCGAGGACTACATCACGGGGCGTTTCGGATGAACCAGCAGCCGCACGACCACATCGTCAAGAGCTACGACGAGGAACAGGGCCGCTTGCGCGGCGAGCTGCTGCGCATGGGCGCGATGGCCGCGGCGCAGCTGGAGGCCGCGCTGGACGTGGTCGACCGCCGCGACGACCGCGCCGCGCAGCGGGTGATCGACAACGACGTTGCGATCGACCGGCTCGAGCACGAGACCAGCCAGGACGTGATGAAGCTGAGCCTGCGCGGGCCGCTCGCGCGCGACCTGCGGCAGATCCT
>DASTWT010000217.1:0-13774 GCA_035765815.1 Luteimonas sp.
TGCGAGGAACTCGCGCTCTCGCGCATCGTCGCCCACGACCGCGCGCGCGACGCCTGGCAGTTGCGCACCGGCCCGTTTCCCGAGGACCTGTTCCCGTCGCTGCCCGACCACGACTGGACGCTCCTGGTGCAGGACGTGGACAAGTGGGACGCCGACGTCGCCGCGTTGCTGCCGGCGTTCTCGTTCCTGCCGCGCTGGCGCATCGACGACATCATGGTGTCCTTCGCGGCACCCGGCGGCTCGGTCGGCGCGCACGTGGACCAGTACGACGTGTTCCTGCTGCAGGCGCAGGGCCATCGCCGCTGGCGGGTCGACGCGTCGGCCGATCCGCCGCTGGAATTCCGCGACGACGTCGAACTCAAGCTGCTGCGCGAATTCCACCCGACCCACGACTGGGTGCTCGGCCCCGGCGACATGCTCTACCTCCCGCCCGGGGTGCCGCACCACGGCGTCGCGGAGGACGCCTGCCTCACCTTCTCCGTCGGCATGCGCGCGCCTTCTTCGGCGGAACTGCTCGGCGATTTCGTCGACACGCTCGCCGCCGACGCCGACGAGTCGGTGCGCTACGCGGATCCGGACCTCGCGCCGCCGGAGGACCCGAACGAAATCGATTCCGCGGCGATGCAGCGCGCGCTCCTCGCCCTGAACGCCCTGCGCATGAACGATCCGGCGCGCCTGGGCGACTGGTTCGGCCGCTTCATCACGACCTACCGCAGCGCCGGCGCGGTCGCCCCTTCGGCGGCGCCGAGGCCCCGGATCGAGGTCGAATGGCAGCTGGAACACGGCGCGGGCTGGTCGCGCCACCCGCTCAGCCGCATGGCGTGGCGGCGCCAGGGCCGCGGCGCGCGCCTCTACGCCAACGGCGAGGCCTTCGCGATGCCGGTGGCCGATGCGCGCCGGCTGGCCGCCGCCGCGACGCTGGACGGGACCGCCTATGCCGCGTTGTCGCAGGCCGGTCGCGATGCCGCCTTCGCGTTGTACGAGGCAGGCCACTATCGCCAGGACGACGAGGAAGAATGAGCACGCCCGGCGACCTCGCCGGCTTCGCCCACACGGATGCGTCCGGCGCCGCCGGCGCGCCGCCGTTCCGCGTGCAGCCCGTCGAATACCCGCGCGCCATGGCCGAGCTGCACGCCATCCGCGAGGCGGTGTTCGTGCGCGAGCAGCACGTGCCGCCCGCGCTGGAGCGCGATGCGCTGGACCCGGGGTGCGCGCACGTGGTGGCGCGCACCCTCGACGGCGAGGCGATCGGCACCGGCCGCCTGGTGCCGCCGACGGAGAGCGAACCGGCGCGCATCGGCCGGATGGCGGTGCTCGCGCCCTGGCGCCGCCACGGCGTCGGCGCGGCGATGCTCGCGGCGCTGCTGCGGCTCGCGCGCGAGCGCGGCTGGTACGAGGTGTCCCTGCACGCCCAGGCCAGCGCGATCGACTTCTACCTGCAGCACGGCTTCATGCCGCGCGGCCCGCGTTTCCTGGAAGCCGGCATCGAGCACCAGACGATGTACCGGATCCTGGCCGGCGCCTCGCAGGTGTCCAGCCCCGCCGAGGCCGTCGAGGCCTGCGCGGCCGTCGTGCGCGGCGCGCGGCGCGCGCTCTGCATCCGCGGCCGCGAGCTCGATCCCGGCCTGTTCGACGCGCCGCCCGTGCTCGACGCGCTGCGCCGTTTCGCCACCGCCGGCAACGGCGGGCAGGTGCGGATCCTGCTGCAGGACGCAGCTGCCCCCCAGCGCGCGCAGGCGCCGCTGCTCGCCCTCGCGCAGCGCCTGCCGAGCGCCTTCGCCTTCCGCGAGGTCGCCGATGCCGTCGATCGCGAATATGCGTCGGCGTTCGTCGCCAACGACGCCGGCGGCTACTACTTCCGCGGCCTCGCCGCCCGCCTCGAAGGCGAAGCCGACCAGGCCTCGCCGGGCCGCGCCCGCCAGCTCCGCGGCGAATTCGACCGCGCCTGGGACCGTTCGCGCCCTGTCGCCGAATATCGCGCCCTCGGCATCTGAGGCCTGCGGTGATGCAGTGCGGCAAGCCCTCCGGCTATAATTGACGGACTTGCGTGCTGGTCGGCCGGCGGCGATCCAATCCCCGGTAAATCAGGCGCTTGCAAGGTTGCAAGGCCCGCCCCCTCACCGAGCTCGCCGACCCGAAGTGGACAGTCTCCTGAAGCAGTTTGCCCAGTCCTCGCAGCTCGGCGCCAACGCCGGCTACATCGAGGACCTGTACGAGCAGTACCTGGCCGCGCCGGACAGCGTCGGGCCGAAGTGGAAGGCCTACTTCGACGGGCTCAAGGGCCGCGAAGCCGGCGACGTCCCCCATTCGGCGGTGATGCGCGAGGTGGCGCTGGCCGGGCGCCGCGCCGCGTCCGGCGCGATCCCGTCCACCGCTGCCGGCACCGGCGACGACCGCGACCGAGCGGTCGGCAAGCTCGTCACGGCCTACCGCTCGCGCGGCCACCTGGGCGCGGACCTCGATCCGCTCGGCCTGGCGGTGAAGCCGGACGCGCCCGACCTGACCCTGGGCTTCCATCGCCTGTCCGAATCGGACCAGGGCACCGAATTCTTCACCGGCGGCGTCGCCGGCCGCGAGCGCATGAAGCTCGGCGACCTGCTCGCGCTGCTCAAGGCCACGTACACCGGCAGCATCGGCGCCGAGTTCATGCACATCACCGACGCCGAACAGCGCCGCTGGATGTACGAAAAACTCGAAGGCGCGGCCGGGAACTACGGCCAGTCGAAGGAAGCGAAGCTGCGCATCCTCGAGCGCCTGACGGCCGCCGAAGGGCTGGAGCGCTACCTGCACACCAAGTACGTCGGCCAGAAGCGTTTCTCGCTGGAAGGCGGCGACAGCCTGGTGCCGCTGCTCGACGTCATGCTGCAGCGCGCGGGCGCCGACGGCGTCAGGGACGCGGTCATCGGCATGGCCCACCGCGGCCGCCTCAACGTGCTGGTGAACACGCTCGGCAAACCGCCGCGCAAGCTGTTCGACGAGTTCGAGGGCAAGTTCGACCACCCGGCGCACGAGGACCGCGCGCACACCGGCGACGTGAAGTACCACATGGGCTTCAGCGCCGACATCGCCACGTCCGGCGGCCCGCTGCACCTGGCGCTCGCGTTCAACCCGTCGCACCTGGAGATCGTCGACCCGGTGGTCGCCGGCAGCGTGCGCTCGCGCCAGCAGCGCCGCGGCGACCGCGAGCGGAAGCAGGTGCTGCCGGTGCTGATCCACGGCGACGCGGCGTTCGCCGGCCAGGGCGTGGTGATGGAGCTGTTCCAGATGTCGCAGGCGCGCGGCTTCGCCGTCGGCGGCACGATCCACGTCGTCATCAACAACCAGGTCGGCTTCACCACCAGCGCCGCGGAAGACGCGCGCTCGACGCTGTACTGCACCGACGTGGCCAAGATGGTCGGCGCGCCGGTGCTGCACGTGAACGGCGACGACCCGGAAGCCGTGGCGTTCTGCGCGCAGCTCGCCTTCGAGTTCCGCCAGCGCTTCGCCAAGGACGTCGTGATCGACCTCGTCTGCTATCGCCGCCACGGCCACAACGAGGCCGACGAGCCGGCGGCCACGCAACCGGTGATGTACAAGACGATCCGCGCGCACAAGACCACCCGCGAGCTCTACGCCGACCGCCTCGCCGCCGAGGGCGCGATCGACGCGGCCGCCGCGAAGGCGATGGTCGACACGTACCGCGACAAGCTCGACGCGGGCGCGGTCACCACCGACGTGGTCGACGCCGGCGGCGACAGCCTCGCGGTGGACTGGTCGAGGTTCATGGCCGGCAAGGTGTCCGATCCGGTGGACACGAAGGTCGCGCGCAAGGAGATCGACCGCCTGGCGAAGGCGATCAACGCGGTGCCCGCGGGCGTCACGCTGCATCCGCGCGTCGCGAAGATCTACGACGACCGCCGCAAGATGGCCGCCGGAGAACTGCCGGGCGACTGGGGCTTCGCCGAGAACCTCGCCTACGCGACGCTGCTCACCGAAGGCTACAAGCTGCGCCTCGTCGGCCAGGATTCCGGTCGCGGCACCTTCTTCCATCGCCACGCGATCCTGCACGACCAGGCGACCGACGCGTATTACGTGCCGCTGCGCGAACTGGTCAAGGACGCGCCCGGCAGGAGCCCGGAAGACGTCACGATCATCGACTCGCTGCTCAGCGAGGAGGCGGTGATGGCGTTCGAGTACGGCTACGCCACCGCCGACCCGATGACGCTCGACATCTGGGAAGCGCAGTTCGGCGACTTCGCCAACGGCGCGCAGGTGGTGATCGACCAGTTCCTGTCGTCGGGCGAAGCAAAGTGGAACCGCCTGTGCGGCCTGGCGCTGTTCCTGCCGCACGGCTACGAGGGCCAGGGGCCGGAGCACAGCTCGGCGCGCCTCGAGCGCTTCCTGCAGCTGTGCGCGCTCGACAACATGATCGTGTGCGCGCCGACCACGCCCGCGCAGGACTTCCACATGATCCGCCGGCAGATGCGCATGGCCACGCGCAAGCCTCTGGTGGTGATGACGCCGAAGTCGCTGCTGCGCCACAAGCTGGCGGTGTCGACGCTGGACGAACTCGCGAAGGGTTCGTTCCAGGAGCTGATCCCCGATTCCACGGCCACCGCGAAGAAGGTCCGCCGCGTCGTGCTGTGCTCGGGCAAGGTCTATTACGACCTGCTCGAGGAAGCGCAGAAGCAGGGCCTGAAGGACGTGGCGCTGGTGCGCGTCGAGCAGCTCTATCCGTTCCCGCGCGAACAGCTCGCCGCCGAACTGAAGCGCCACGCCTCCGCGAAGGAAGTCGTGTGGTGCCAGGAAGAGCCGCAGAACCAGGGCGCGTGGTACCAGATCCAGCACCACCTGCGCGCCTGCCTGCAGCCGGGCCAGGTGCTCGATTACGCCGGCCGCGCGCGTTCGCCGTCGCCGGCCGTCGGCCACCTCGCCGACCACGCCGCCGAGCAGGCGAAGCTGGTCGCCGACGCGCTCGTCAACCCGCCCGACGGCGACCACGTCGCCGAATGATCTCCCTCGACAAGAATCCTTCCCAGGACGCCCGCCATGGCCACTGAAGTCAAAGTCCCGGTTCTGCCCGAATCCGTCTCCGACGCCACCATCGCCACCTGGAACAAGAAGGTGGGCGACAGCGTGTCGCGCGACGAAAACCTGGTCGACCTGGAGACCGACAAGGTCGTGCTCGAGGTGCCCTCGCCCGTCGACGGCGTGATCAAGGAGATCCGCTTCGAGAGCGGCGCCACCGTGACCAGCCAGCAGGTGCTGGCGGTGATCGAGGAAGGCGCGGCAGCCGCGAAGCCCGCCGCCGCGCCGGCCGCGAAGGCGGAAGCGCCGAAGGCCGCCGCGCCGGCCCCGGCCGCCGCTCCCGCGCCGGCCGCCGCGAAGGCGGAGCCGCCGAAGGCCGCCGCCGGCAACGCGCAGCTTCCGCCCGGCGCGCGCTTCGCCGCCGAGACCTCCGGCGTCGATGCGTCGAACGTCGAAGGCACCGGCCGCCGCGGCGCGGTGACCAAGGAAGACATCGTCAACTACGCCGCCGGCCGCACCGGTGGCGTCGGCGGCGGCGCGCGCCCCGAGGAGCGCGTGCCGATGACCCGCATGCGCGCCCGCATCGCCGAACGCCTGATGCAGTCGAAGAACTCGATCGCGATGCTGACCTCCTTCAACGAGGTCAACCTGGCCAACGTCATGGCCATGCGCAAGCAGCTGGGCGAGCAGTTCCAGAAGGACAACGGCGTCAAGCTCGGCTTCATGAGCTTCTTCGCCAAGGCCGCCGCGAACGCGCTGCAGAAGTACCCGGTGGTCAACGCTTCGGTCGACGGCAACGACGTCATCTATCACGGCTACGCCGACATCTCGATCGCGGTCTCCACCGACCGCGGCCTGGTGACGCCGGTGCTGCGCAACGTCGAGCGCATGTCCTTCGCCGACATCGAGAAGGGCATCGAGGGCTACGCGAAGGCGGCCCGCGAAGGCGGCCTCAAGCTCGAGGACCTGCAGGGCGGCACCTTCACCATCACCAACGGCGGCACCTTCGGCTCGCTGATGTCGACGCCGATCGTGAATCCGCCGCAGTCGGCGATCCTCGGCATGCACACGATCAAGGAGCGCGCGATCGTCGAGAACGGCCAGGTCGTCGCCGCGCCGATGATGTACATCGCGCTCAGCTACGACCACCGCATCATCGACGGCAAGGACGCGGTGCTGTTCCTGGTCGACATCAAGAACCAGCTCGAGAACCCGCACCGCATGCTCCTGGGCATGTAAGCAACAAGGAACCGAACGGAAATGGCCGAACAATTCGACGTCGTCGTCATCGGTGCCGGTCCCGCCGGCTACCACGCCGCGATCCGCGCCGCCCAGCTCGGGCTGAAGACCGCGTGCATCGACGCGGCGCTGGGCAAGGACGGCAAGCCCGCCCTCGGCGGCACCTGCCTGCGCGTGGGCTGCATCCCGTCCAAGGCGCTGCTCGATTCCAGCCGCCAGTTCTGGAACATGGGCCACATCTTCGACCAGCACGGCATCAGCTTCGAGAAGCCGGCGATCGACGTGAAGAAGATGGTCGCGCGCAAGGACGGCATCGTGAAGCAGTTCACGGGTGGCATCGCGTCGCTGTTCAAGGCCAACAAGGTGGCGGCGTACTACGGCTACGGCGTGCTGCATCCCGGCAACGTCGTCAAGGTGAAGCAGCACGACGGCAGCGAAGTCGAGCTGCACGGCACCAACGTCGTCATCGCCGCCGGCTCGGATTCGATCGAGCTGCCGTTCGCGAAGTTCGGCGAACACATCATCGACAACGTCGGCGCGCTGGACCTGGAGAAGGTGCCCAAGCGCCTGGGCGTGATCGGCGCCGGCGTGATCGGCCTGGAACTGGGCAGCGTCTGGAACCGCCTCGGCAGCCAGGTCACGATCCTGGAAGGCCTGCCGAACTTCCTCGCCGCCGCCGATGCGGAAGTGGCCAAGGTCGCGGCGCGCGAATTCAAGAAGCAGGGCCTGGACATCCGGCTCGGCTGCAAGGTGGGCAACACCGAGGTGAAGAAGGACGGCGTGCACGTCAGCTACACCGACGACAAGGGCGCGGCGCAGGAGATCGTCGTCGACAAGCTGCTGGTCTGCGTCGGCCGCCGCGCGGCGACGAAGGGCCTGCTGGCCGAGGGCACCGGCGTCAAGGTCGACGCGCGCGGCGTGATCGAGGTCGACGAGCACTGCCACACCGGCGTGGACGGCGTGTGGGCGGTCGGCGACTGCGTGCGCGGCCCGATGCTGGCGCACAAGGGCTTCGAGGAAGGCATCGCGGTCGCGGAACTCATCGCCGGCCTGCCCGGCCACGTGAACTACGACGCGATCCCGAACGTCATCTACACCGAGCCGGAAATCGCCTGGGTCGGCAAGACCGAGGAACAGCTCAAGGCCGACGGCGTGCAGTACAAGGCGGGCAGTTTCCCGTTCGCCGCCGTGGGCCGCGCGGTGGCGATGGCCGAACCGGCAGGCTTCGTGAAGATCCTCGCCGACGCGGAAACCGACCGCATCCTCGGCATGCACCTGGTCGGCGCCAACGTGTCGGAGCTGGTGCACGAGGGCGTGCTCGCGCTCGAGTTCAAGGGTTCCGCCGACGACATCGCCCGCATCTGCCATGCGCACCCGAGCCTCTCGGAAGCCGTGCACGACGCCGCAATGGCGGTCCACAAGCGCGCGATCCACAAGGCCAACTGATCCTGCGATGCGTTCGGTCTGCGTCTACTGCGGGTCGAACGCCGGGTCGCGCCCGGTCTACTCGGAACGCGCGGCCGAACTCGGCGCGCGACTCGCGCGCGAAGGGCTTGCGTTGGTCTACGGCGGCGGCAACGTCGGCCTGATGGGCATCGTCGCCGACGCCGCGCTCGCGGCCGGCGGCGAAGTCGTCGGCGTGATCCCCGAGCAGCTCGTCGGCTGGGAAGTCGCGCACCGCGGCGTCACCCGGCTCGAGATCGTGGCCAACATGCACGGGCGCAAGGCGCGCATGTTCGACCTGTCCGACGCCTTCGTCGCCCTGCCCGGCGGCTTCGGCACCATGGACGAGATGTTCGAGATGCTGACCTGGCGCCAGCTCGGTCTCGGCGACAAGCCCTGCGCCTTCCTCGACGTCGACGGCTTCTACGCGCCGCTGGTCGAGATGATGGACCGCATGGTCGCCGAGCGCTTCCTCCACGCCGACCAGCGCAACGACCTTTGGCACGGCGAGGACATCGACGCGATGGTCGCCTGGATGCGCGCCTACGAGCCCGCGCACGCGGACAAGTGGCTCGACGAGAAGCGGCGCGGGGAGCTGCGTTGATGGCGGCCGCCGGCGCCCCCGCGAGCTTCGAGGCTTTCCGGATCCGCAACGACGACGCCGGCTATCGCAGCGGCCTCGAGCAGGTCGCGCTCGATGACCTGTCGCCCGGCGAAGTCGTGATCCAGGCCGAATGGTCTTCCGTGAACTACAAGGACGCCCTCGCCGGCACCGGCCAGGGCAAGATCCTGCGCCGCTTCCCGCTGGTCGGCGGCATCGACGTCGCCGGCCGCGTCGTGGCCTCGACCGACAAGGCCTTCCGCGAGGGCGATGCGGTACTCGCGACCGGTTGCGGGCTGAGCGAAACGCGCGACGGCGGCTACTCGCGGTACGTGCGCCTGGAATCGCGCTGGACGATCCCGCTGCCCGCCGGCCTGACGCTGCGCCAAGCCATGGTGCTCGGCACCGCCGGCTTCACCGCCGGCCTGGCCCTGCATCGCATGCTCGACAACCGCCAGTCGCCCGGCATGGGCCCGCTGTGCGTGACCGGCGCCACCGGCGGCGTCGGTTCGCTGGCCATCGACATCTTCACGCGCGCCGGCTTCGAGGTGCACGCGATCAGCGGCAAGGCCGACCAGCACGGGTACCTGCGCGCGATCGGCGCGCGCGAGGTGCACGGCCGCGACGCGCTGGCGACCACGCGCCCGCTGGAATCGGTGCGCTTCGGCGGCGGGCTCGACAACGTCGGCGGCCCGATGCTCGCCAGCCTGCTGGCGCAGACCGCGCCCTACGGCAACGTCGCCAGCGCCGGCCTCGCCGCGACGGCCGACCTGCACACCACGGTGATGCCGGGGATCATCCGCGGCGTCTCCCTGCTCGGCGTGGCCTCCGGCGGCACCGCCCGGGACATCCGCGACGCCGTCTGGACCCGCCTGGCCGGAGACTGGAAGCCGGCGCACCTGGACCGGATCTGCACCCGCGAAGCCGGCCTCGACGAACTGCCCGACGTCTTCACGCGGATGCTGGCCGGCGGATCGCTCGGCCGCACCGTCGTCCGGATCTGAAGGTACAATCGCGGCGCAACCCCTGGGGAACACTGCATGGCCCGCATCCTGATCGTCGACGACTCTCCTTCGCAGCTGATGGGCATCCGCCGCATCGTGGAAAAGCTCGGCCACGAGGCGCTCACCGCCGAGGACGGCGCCGCGGGCGTGGAGCTCGCGAAGAAGGAACTGCCCGACCTGATCCTGATGGACGTGGTGATGCCGAACCTCAACGGCTTCCAGGCCACGCGCTCGATCTCGCGCGAGGCGTCCACGAAGCACATCCCCGTGATCCTGGTGACCACCAAGGACCAGGACACCGACCGGATGTGGGGCATGCGCCAGGGCGCCCGCGCCTACCTCACCAAGCCCTTCAGCGAGGAAGAGCTGTCCGAGGTCATCACGAGCCACCTGTCCGGCGGCCCGTCGGAACCCACCGCCGCCTGACCCGGCCTGTAGAGCCGACCCATGGTCGGCTGCGAGGCCCGAAGCCGACCGCGGGTCGGCTTTACTCCCTCCGCCAGTCGCTCCCGAACGCGTCGCGCAGCCGCGCATAGGCCTCGCGTTCCGCATCGCCGTGCGCCTTCGGCGCCAGCACCTCCAGCTCGACGATCTGGTCGCCGGCCGGCGTCCCCGGCAGGCCACGCCCGCGCAGGCGCAGCTTGCGCCCGGCTTCCGAGTCCGGCGGGATCCTCAGCTCGACCGGCCCGCCCAGGGTCGGCACGCTCACGGTCGCCCCCAGCGCCGCTTCCCACGGCGCCACCGGCAGCACGTGGATGACGTTGCGGCCGTCGACCTCGAACTGCGGATGCGCCGCGTACTCGATCTCGAGGAACAGGTCGCCGCCCTGGCTGCCCTGTCCCGCGAGCCGGATCGCCTGCCCGGGCTTCACGCCCTTGGGGATGCGCACCTCCAGGGTCTTGCCGTTGACCCCGATGCGCACGCTGTCGCCGCGATAGACGGATTCCAGCGGCACCGCCAGGCGCGCCCGCGTATCGCCGGCCGGCTGCGGGCCGCGGCCGAAGCCGGGCCCCGTGCCGCCGCCACGCCGCCGCCCGAACAGCTCCTCGAAGAAGTCGCTGAAGCCACCCCCCGCACCGCCGCCGGCGAAGATCTCGTCGAAGTCGAATCCATTGCCGCCGGGACCGCCGGGCCCGCCGAAGCCGCCGGGAGGCGGCCGCACCTCGTCGCCAGGGCGATAGCCGCGCGTGCGCAACTCGTCGTAGGCCTTGCGCTTGGCCGGATCGCGCAGCGCCTCGTAGGCCTCGTTGACGGCCTTGAAGCGTTCCTCGGCGTCCTTCTCCTTGCTGACGTCGGGATGGTATTTCCGCGCCAGGCGGCGATAGGCGGTCTTGATCTCCGCCTCGCCCGCGCCCGGTTCGACGCCGAGGGTTTCGTAATAATCCTTGAACTGCATCGACCGCCCCGCCGCATCCACGACGGGCGCATTATCGCAGCCTGCCGCGCCGGGCGTTGACGCCGCCTTGCCGGGCCGCGACGTTAGACTGGCGTGAAACCACGGAGGCTGCATGACCATCCAAGCCGGCGATCGCCTGCCCGAAGTCCCGCTGCAACGCATTCGCGAAGGCGTCGAGAACGTCGACACCCGAGACCTGTTCGACGGCCGCAAGGTGGTGATCTTCGCCGTGCCCGGCGCGTTCACGCCGACCTGCTCGGAGCGCCACCTGCCCGGCTTCGTCCAGCACTTCGACGAATTCCGCAAGCGCGGCGTCGACGTCGCCTGCGTCGCGGTCAACGACCCGTTCGTGATGAAGGCCTGGGGCGACAGCCAGCACGTGCCCGACGGCCTGATGATGCTGGCCGACGGCAACGGGGACTTCACCCGCGCGCTCGGCCTCGAGATGGACGCCAGCGCCTACGGGATGGGCACCCGTTCCAAGCGCTACGCGATCTACGCCGAGGATGGCGTGGCGAAGCAGGTGATGGTGGAGGCGCCGGGCGAGTTCCGGGTGTCCTCCGCTGAGAACGTGCTGTCCAGGCTGTCCTGAGCACGCCGTCCTGAGCACGCCGTCCTGACCCACGAACGAAAGGAGCCCGACATGGCAGGGAACGACAAGACGGCCGCCGGCAAGGGCGGCGCTTCCGGCACCGCCGGCCTGACCGACGTGCAGACGCTGCGCCGCCGGGCGCGCGAGCACATCGACCAGGGCGCGGTCACGCCGAGCTACAGCGCCGACCGCGAAACGGTCCTGAAGCTGCTCAACGAGGCGCTGGCCACCGAATGGGTGTGCGTGCTGCGCTACTACCGCCACTACTTCAGCGCCTCGGGCATGTTCGCCGACACGGTCAAGGCCGAGTTCCACGAGCATGCGCAGCAGGAACTGGAGCATGCGAACCTGATCGCCGAACGCATCGTGCAGCTCGGCGGCGAGCCGGACCTGGACCCGGCGACGCTCACCGCGCGCGCCCACGCCGAGTACAAGCCCGGTACCGACCTGCGCGACATGGTCCGCGAGGATCTCGTCGCCGAGCGCATCGCGATCGACAGCTATCGCGAGATGATCGCCTACATCGGCGACCGCGACACCACCACCAAGCGCATGCTCGAGCACGTCCTCGCCCAGGAGGAAGAGCACGCCGACGACATGAAGGACCTGCTGGACGGCTGGATCGGCGAGTAGGACGCGCCGCGTCGGCGACACGAAAAAGGCGGCCCGGAGGCCGCCTTTTTCGTTTCCGGCCGCGACGGGATCAGGTCGCCGGCGGCGCCTGCTCCACGGCCATCGCGGCATCCCCGGCGTCGCTGGCAGCGCCGTCCGCCTCGTCCTCGAGCGACGCGTCCACGCGCTCGATCGCCTGCAGGCTCTCGCCGTCGCCCAGCCGGATCAGGGTCACGCCCTGGGTGTTGCGGCCGACCTGGGCGATTTCCGCGGCGCGCGTGCGCACCAGGGTGCCGCCGTCGGAAATCAGCAGCACCTCGTGGTGCTCGCTGAGCTGGATCGCGCCGACCAGCTTGCCGTTGCGCTCGGTGGTCTGCAGCGCGATCACGCCCTGGGTGCCGCGGCCCTTGCGGGGGTAGTCCTCGACCGGCGTGCGCTTGCCGTAGCCGTGCTCGCTGGCGGTGAGGATGTCGCCCTCGCCGTCGAGCACGACCAGGCTGCGCACTTCCTCGCCCTGCGCCAGCTTCATGCCGCGCACGCCGGTGGCGGTGCGGCCCATCGGACGCACGGTGTTGCCGGCGAAGCGCACGGCCTTGCCGTTGCTGGCGAACAGCATGATGTCGCGAGTACCGTCCGACATGGCCACCCCGACCAGCGCGTCGCCCTCCTCCAGGTTGATCGCGATCTTGCCGCGCTGCAGGCGGTAGGCGTACTCCGGCAGCGGCGTCTTCTTGACCGTGCCGTTGCGGGTGGCGAAGAACACGAAGCAGTGCTCGCTGTACTCGCGCACCGGCAGCACCGCCTGCACCTTTTCGCCCTCCTCCAGCGGGATCCAGTTGACGATCGGGCGGCCGCGCGCGTGCGGGCCGGCGTCCGGCAGCTGGTGCACCGGCAGCCAGAAGACGCGGCCGTTGCTGGTGAAGGTCAGCAGCGTGTCGTGCGTGTTCACCAGCCACAGCTGGTCGATGAAATCCTCGTCCTTGGTCGCCGCCGCATTCCGGCCGCGGCCGCCCCGCCTTTGCGCACGATATGCGCTGACCGGCTGGCGCTTGGCGTAGCCGGCGTGGGACAGCGTCACCACCACGTCTTCCGGCGCGATCAGGTCGAGGATGTCGAGGTCTTCCTCGCTGGCGCGGATCTCGCTGCGACGCGCGTCGCCGAACTCGGCCTTGAGGCTGCGCAGCTCGGTGCGGATCACCTCGAGCAGCACGTCCGGATCCTCGAGGATCTCGATCAGGCCGCGGATGGCCTCGAGCAGCTCGCGGTATTCCTCGGTGAGCTTTTCCTGCTCCAGCCCGGTGAGGCGGTGCAGGCGCATCTCCAGGATCTGTTGCGCCTGCGTCTCGGTGAGCTGGTAGTTGCCATCGACCAGCCCGACGCCCGGCGGAAGGTCCTCGGGGCGCGAAGCCTCGGCGCCCGCGGCCGCGAGCAGCGTGCCGACCAGGCCGGGCTCCCACACGCGCGCCAGCATGCGCTCGCGCGCCTCGTTCGGGTTCGCCGAGGTCTTGATCAGCTCGATCATCTCGTCGATGTTGGCGAGCGCGACCGTCAGGCCTTCGAGGATGTGCGCGCGGGCGCGCGCCTTGCGCAGATCGAAGATGGTGCGGCGGGTCACCACCTCGCGGCGGTGGCGCACGAACGCTTCCAGCATCTGCTTCAGGTTGAGCGTCTGCGGGCGCCCCTCGACCAGCGCCACCATGTTGATGCCGAACACCGATTCCATCGGCGTCTGCGCGTACAGGTTGTTGAGCACGACCTCGGCCGACTCGCCGCGCTTGACCTCGATGTAGATGCGCATGCCGTCCTTGTCGGACTCGTCGCGCAGCTCCGAGATGCCCTCGATCTTCTTTTCCTTGACCAGCTCGGCGATCTTCTCGATC
>DASTWT010000218.1:0-5413 GCA_035765815.1 Luteimonas sp.
GCCGAACTCGTAGTTGTGGCCGCCCTCGTCGCTGCGCACGGTGCGCAGGCGATCGGGCAGGCCCGGCCCGCTGCGACGGTCGTCCTCGACGTAGTCGAACAGCAGCTTCTGCCACGACGCGTTGAGGTTGCCGATCGAACCGGACGCGCCCTTCCACGCGAGCTTCGCGCTCACGCGCGGCCGGTCGGATTCGCCGGTCCAGGCGTCGTCGCGCAGTTCGCGCACGCTGCCGTCGGCGTTGTAGATCGTGGTGCCGCCGCCGGCGCCGCTGTGGTTGGCGCTGTTGTCGATGCCGAGCGTGTAGTCCAGGCGGCCGCGCGAGCCGCTGACCGACACGCTGCCGCGGGTGAGCTGCGGGTCGGTGTAGTAGCGCCTGAAGTCCGGGCTCCATTCCCACTGGCCGCTGATGCCTTCGGCGCGGGTCACGACGTTCGCCACCTGGCCCGACAGGCCGGGGATGTCGAGCGTGGCGCCGTCGACGATCTCGATGCGGACGACGTTGCCGGCCGGCACCTGCGAGAGCTGGGTGATCACGTCGTTGGATTTCGCCGACAGGCGCTGCCCGTTGACGAGGACGTTGCCCGTGGCCTGGCCGAGGCCGCGCTCGACCACCGCTTCGCGGATCGCGAAGCCGGGCACCTGCTGCAGCATGTCGAGCGCGGTGCGCGGCGCGTAGCGGGCGAAGTCGGCGGGCGTGTAGGTGCGCGCGGCCGCGGGCGGGGCGGCGGCCTCGGCAGGCGCAGGCGCGGCTTCCTGCGCCAGCGCGAACGCAGGCGCGGCGAGCAGCGCCAGCGTGAGCGCCAGCCGGCGCATGGAACCTGTGTTGGGCATCGTCGTCTTCCCCGGGCGTCGAGGAAACCGATGCGTCGCCAGCCGCCAAGGTTTAAGCCGTCGCCGCCGCGCCCCGCATTCAGCGGCGCCCGGCGACCCGCACCCGGTTGCGGCCGTCGCGCTTGGCGCGGTAGAGCGCGGCGTCCGCGTCCTGCAACAGGCTGTCGGTGTCCGTGCGGGCGAGGTTGGCGCTGGCCACGCCGGCGCTGATGGTGACGCTGGCCGAGCGTTTTCCGCCGGGCAGGGTCACGGCCTGCGCTTCCACGCCGGCGCGCATGCGCTCGGCGACCGCCGCCGCCGCTGCCGCGTCGGTGTACGGCAGCAGGCAGGCGAACTCCTCGCCGCCGTGGCGCGCGACCAGCGCACCCTCCGGCGCGCAGCGCAGCAGCGTGTCGGCGACGCTGCGCAGCGCCGCGTCGCCGGCGAGGTGGCCGAAGTGGTCGTTGAAGTCCTTGAAGTGGTCGACGTCGAGGAACACCAGCGACGCCGGGCCGCCCGGTCCCTTCGCGCAATCGGCCGCGAGCCCCTCGAGCCCTTCCAGTAGCCGGCGGCGGTTGCCCAGGCCGGTGAGCGCGTCGCGGTACGACAGCTCGGTGAGGCGCGCGTTGGCCGCGTCCAGTTCCGCCGTGCGCATCGCGACGTGGCGCTCCAGCACGCGCCGCTGCGCGCGCAGCATGCGGGTGCGCGCGTACGCCGCGCCGTAGCCGAGCAGCACCAGCCCGAGCACCGCGGCGAGCGTGGCGAGCGGCTGTTGCCACCAGTGCGCCTCGACGCTGATCGGCACGTCGATCGGAACGCTGCGGTTGCCGGCGTAGTCGGTCGCCTCGATCCGCAGCGTGTAGTCCCCCGGCGGCAGCGTGCCGAGGCTGCGCGAGTCCTGCGTCGTCCATTCGCCGGGCGTGTCCTCCAGCCCGAGCAGCGTGGTGCGGAAGCGCGACTCCGACTCGTGCCGCCACGACAGCAGCGCGAAGCCGATCTCCGCCGACTTGGCGCCCGCGGGCACGCGCAGGGCGGGGCCGGGCTGCGCATGCCCGTCCACGCGCAGGGACGTGAGCCGCAGCGGCTTGGGCTGCGTGTCGCCGGTGGGCCGGTTGGGATCGTAGACGGCGAGGCCGCCGAGCGTGCCGGTCCAGAAGCGGTCGTGCGCGTCGAGGAACTGCGCGTTGGTGTTGCATTCGTCGTGGACCATGCCGTCGGCGCGGCTGAACACGCGCGAGGACCAGCCGCCGCCGGGACGCGGCGTGAGTTGCTGCACGCCGCTGTTGGTGCAGATGTAGACGCGGCCGTGCGAATCGCGGAGCGCGCCGTAGGTGGTCGGGTCCGGCGCCGGCGGCAGCCCGCCGCGGACCACGTGCGGATGCACCGGGTCGGAGACGTCGACGCGGACGATGCCGGCGCTGCTGCTGCCCATCCACAGCACCGGTCGGCCGTGCGCGTCCGGCAGCAGGCGCAGGCCGATCAGCAGTTCGTCGGGCAGGCCGGCGTCGCGGCCGAACAGGTCCCAGCGCTTGCCGTCGAAGCGGGCGAGGCCCTGGTTGGTGTTCGCCCACAGCCACGAGCGGCCGTTGCCGTCGACCTGCTCGACCAGCCGGCCCGCGCCCCACTGGCCGACCGCCTTCGCAGGGCGGAACGCGGTCCAGCGTCCGTCGCGCCAGCGCCACACGCCGGCCTGGCGCGTCGCGACCCATTGCTCCCCGCGACCTTCGAACGTGCGCACCAGCGTGTCGCGCAGGCCTTCGCCGGTGGTCTTGGGCCAAGGGGTCGGCACCCGCTCGAACGCGTATCCGCCCTGCGCCGACTTGCGCACGCGCGCCAACTCGCCGTTGCCGGAGCCGATCCACAGCGTGCGCGTGCCGTCGGCCGCCGTCGTCGCGACCAGCATCTCGACGCTCGGGCCGGACAGGCGCGACTCCGGCGGCCCCGCGTCGGCGGTGTAGTGGTGCCACGCCCCGTCCTCGTACACCGCCAGGCCGTCGTCGCTGGCGCCGACCCACAAGCGTTCGCCGCCGCGGCCGTCGGGTTCGACGAGCACGCCGAACACGCCGATCGAATGCGCGCCCATCAGCGATGCGGTGGTCCACGCGCTCGCGCCCGGGATGGTGCGCGAGATGCCGGACTCCGTGGCCAGCCAAAGCACGCTGTGCCCGCCGGGCGCGCGCCACGCGCCGATGCCGCGGACCACGTCGGAGCCGAGGCCGTGGCGCCGGTCGAACACCTGCAGGCTGCCGTCGTGCAGGCGCATCAGCCCCGAGCGCGATGCGATCCAGAGCGCGCGGTCGCCGCCGGGAAGCGGCGTCGCGGCGATGTCGTACAGCTCGGCGGTGGGCAGGTCGCCCGCGGCGCGGGTCCAGCGCCGTTCGCCATCCGCGGACAGTCGCACGAGGCCCAGGCCGAACACCGACACCCAGAGTTCCTCGCGGCCGGCGCGCCGCGTCGCGAGCAGGAATTCGACCTGTGCGCTGTCGATGCCGTCGAGATGCCAGCGATGCCAGTTGCGCGCGCCTTCGTTGCGGTACCACAGGCCGGAGGTGCCGGTGCCCGCCCATTGCCGCCGCCGGCCGCCGAGCTCGAACGTCTGCGCCATGGACAGGATCGCGCCGCGCGGCAGGCTGGCGTTGCCCGGATCGGCTTGCCAGCGCCCGTCGCGGCGGACGAGCAGGCCGCGATCCCAGGTCAAGGCGTAGAGCGTTTGCCCGCCGTCGTTGCCGGTCGTCTCGACGAAGCGCCGGATCTGCTGCGAAGGCAGGCCGGTGGCGAGGTTCTCGAGGTGCCAGCGAGTGCCGTCGTAACGCGCGAGTCCGTCGCTGCGGAATCCCGCCCACAGCGTGCCGTCCGCGTCCACGTGGAGCGTGTCGGCCGAATGCGCCATCGCGGGATCGTCCGACGCGGTCCAGCGGCGGCCGTCGTAGCGGTACACGCCGGCGGGCGTCGCCGCCCACACGAAGCCGTCGCGATCGGTCGCGACCGCGACCGCCACGGCATAGGGCAGGCCGTCGCGCGCGGAGAAATTGGTGAAGGCCGGTGCGCCCAGGTCGGCGAGCCCGAGCGGACGCGTCGCAGGCGGGAGCGCAGCGGTCGCCCGCGTGGCCGGGGTTTGCCGCGGGCGAACGGACCCGACCTCGCCGTGGGCGGCGAGGGGCCCCGCGGCCAGGACGGCCGCGCACAGCAATAGCGGGCGGATCGCCCGGAACGCATGCATGCGGTATCGCTCCCCCTGTGCCGCCAGTATGCCCCACGCTGGCGGCACGCCGGCGGGTGACCGATGGCACCCCGGCGACGGCGGGGCGGCGCGATGCCGCGCGGGCGGATCAGGGTTTCAGGGCGGCCGCGGCGTCGAGCATCGACTTCACGTGCAGGTTCGGATTGAGATCCGAGTGCACCGCCGCGATCTTCCCGTCGGTGGAGACGAGGTACGAGGTGCGGTCGGACCACTCGGGCTTCTTCGCGAGCACGGCGTCGTATTCGGCGGCGATCTTCGCGCCCGGATCCGCGGCGACGGGGAACTTGCCGCCGCAGTGCTCGGTTTCCTTGGAGAAGTCGGCGAGCTGGTCCACGTTGCCGGCGGTGACGCCGACCACGCTCACGCCCTGCGCCTTGAACTTGTCGGTCGCCTCGGAGAACAGGTGCGCCTCGAGGTTGCAGCCGGAAGTGTGCGCTGCGGGAAAGAAGTACACGACGACCGGCCCGTGCTTGCGCGCCTCGGCGAGGTCGAAGGTGAACGGCTTGCCGGCGAGGTAGGCCGGCGCATGGAAATCGGGCGCGGCGTCGCCCGGCTTGAGCGCGGCGGACGCGCTGCCGGGGAAGGCGAGGCCCGCCACGAGCAGCGCGGGGACGGTGGCGACGGCGAGCCTGGGGAAGTGGGCCATGGCGCGGCTCCGGGGATGGGGAGCCTCCTTATACGCCTGTGCGCGCCGCCCGTGCACGGCGCCGGCCTGGCAACGCGCAGGCGCGCCTCACCGCGGCAGCGCGTAGGCGACGACGGAGTCGCCCAGCTTCGTGCCGAGCGAACCGTGCCCGCCTGCGAACACGACGACGTACTGCCGGCCGGTGCGATCGGAGACGTAGCTCATCGGCGTCGCCTGGCCGCCGGCCGGAAGCCGCGCCTGCCAGAGTTTCTCGCCGGTGCGCGTGTCGTAGGCGCGCAGGTAGTAGTCCAGCGCGCTGCCCAGGAACGACACGCCGCCCGCCGTCACCAGCGGCCCGCCGAGGCTCGGCACGCCGAGCGGCAACGGGATCGGCAGCGGCGCGCTGTCGCGCACGGTGCCGTTCTTGCGGATCCACAGGCGTTTCATCGTCCGCAAGTCGACCGCGGCCATGTAGCCCCACGGCGGCGCCTGGCACGGGATGCCGAGCGGCGACAGCAGCGGGTGCAGGTCCACCGCGAACGGGGTGCCCGTCATCGGCTGCAGGCCGATCTCGCTGCCGCCGGCGGATGCGGCCTCGGCCTTCGCGCGCGGATACAGCTTGGACACGAAGGCCATGTAGTTGGGGTTGAGGATCAGCAACTGGCGCACCGGGTCGACCGCGATGCCGCCCCAGTCGAAGATGCCGTAGTTGCCCGGGTAGACCAGCGACCCCTGCT
>DASTWT010000219.1:0-4895 GCA_035765815.1 Luteimonas sp.
GCGCCCGCGGCGATCGCGGCAGCGACCGTTGCAGCGACGGCCGCCGGCGCATCGCCGTATCCGCTCTCCAGGTCGATGGTCACGGGCAACGTCGGCACCGCGCCCACGATGCGGCGCAGGTTGTCCAGCGCGAACGGCAACGGCAAGTGTTCGCCGTCCGCGAAGCCGTTCGCGGCCGCCACCGACCAGCTGCCGGTGGCGATCGCGAGGGCGCCGGCGTCGGCCACCGCGCGCGCGCTGCCCGCGTCCCAGGCGTTGAACAGCACCAGCGGCGTGCCGGGCACATGCAACGCACGGAACGCGTTGGCCTTGCCTTGCTGCGTGGGGGCGGGCAGCACCGCGGTCTCCGGCGTCGACATCGCGCTCAGCCCGGCTGCTGCGCGGTGGCGGACGCGTAGGCTTCCTTCAGCTTCACCGCGCAGTCCTCGCAGCAGACTTCCACGGTCTTGCCGCCGACACGGACCTGGATGGCGCTGTCGTCCAGCGGGTAGTCGCAGGCGGCACAGGTCTTTTCGCTCATGGTCTTGCTCCGGTGTGGGCCCGGGATCGGGCAACGCCATTGGACCGCCGGCAGGCTGCCGGCGCTGTCGGAAACTTTAGCGAACGCGGGGACCGGCCATGCTAGTCTGCCCCTCGAAGGGGAGTAGCTCCCAATTGCCGCCACCGTCAGTACGAGCTTCGGCTCCGGTGCGGCAGCAGGCCACCACGGCGGCCTGTGAGCGAGACCTTCGCCGACCCCGGCCCCCTTCGGAACCATTGCCATGGACCAGTTCGCGAACCCGGAACTCTGGATCGCACTCGCCACCCTCACCGCCCTCGAGCTGGTGCTGGGCATCGACAACATCATCTTCATCTCGATCCTGGCGGCGAAGGTGCCGCCGGCGCAGCGCAACAAGGCGCGCAACGTCGGCATCCTGCTGGCGGCGGTCACGCGGCTGGCGCTGCTGCTGGCCATCGCCTGGATCGTCGGCCTGACCGCGCCGCTGTTTTCCGTGCTGGGTCACGCGTTCTCGTGGCGCGACCTGATCCTGGTCGGCGGCGGGCTGTTCCTGATCGCGAAGGCCACGCTCGAGATCCACCAGAAGATCGAGGGCGCCGGCATGCCCGCGTCGGTGACGGGCGCGGCCGCGGCCGCCGGCACCGCGATGCTGGGCGCCGTGGTCGTGCAGATCATGATGCTCGACATCGTGTTCTCGCTGGACTCGATCATCACCGCGGTCGGCATGGTCGACGAGCGCTGGGTGATGGTCACGGCGATCCTGATCTCGATCGTGTTCATGCTGATGTTCGCGCGACCGCTGGGCGAGTTCGTCGACCGCCACCCGACGGTGAAGGTGCTCGCGCTCAGCTTCCTGATCATGATCGGCCTGGTGCTGGTGGCCGACGGCTTCGGCCACCATGTCCCGAAGGGCTACATCTACGTCGCGATGGCGTTCTCGGTGTTCGTGGAGATGATCAACCTGTGGATCCGGCGGCGCGCGGAGCGGCACGCCGCCGCCGCGCCGCCCGCCTGAGCGGCGCGGCTACAACGTCGCCGCGTCGATCACGAAGCGGTACTTCACGTCGCTGCGGACCATGCGGTCGTAGGCCTTGTCGATGTCCACCGCGGCGATCAGCTCGATGTCGGCGACGATGCCGTGCGCGGCGCAGAAATCGAGCAACTCCTGCGTCTCCGGCAGGCCGCCGATCAGCGAGCCGGCGATCGCGCGGCGCTTGAAGATCAGGTTGCCGACGTCCGGCGACGGATGCGCATGCTCCGGCACGCCGACCAGCACCAGGGTGCCGTCGCGCTTGAGCAGCGCCGAGAACGCATTGAGGTCGTGGCTGGCCGCCACGGTGTCGAGGATCATGTCGAAGCTCCCGGCGTGCGGCCGCATCTGCGCCGCGTCGCGCGAGATCACCACCTCGTCCGCGCCCAGCGCCAGCGCATCGCGGAGCTTGCCGTCGCTGCTGGTGAACGCCACCACGTGCGCACCCATCGCATGCGCGATCTTGATGCCCATGTGGCCCAACCCGCCGATGCCGACGATGCCCACCTTCTTGCCGGGGCCGGCGTTCCAGTGCCGCAGCGGCGAATACGTGGTGATGCCCGCGCACAGCAGCGGCGCCACCGCGGCGAGCTGGTCATCCGGGTGCCTGATGTGCAGCACGAAGCGCTCGTCCACGACGATCCTCTGCGAATAACCGCCGAGCGTGTGGCCCGGCGCGTCCGCGGTCGGCCCGTTGTAGGTGCCGGTGAAGCCGTTCTCGCAGTAGTTCTCCAGGCCCTCGTCGCAGGCCGCGCAATGCCCGCAGCTTCCGACCAGGCAGCCGACACCGACGACATCGCCGACCTTGAAGCCTTCCACCTCGCCGCCGACCGCGCTGACCTTGCCGACGATCTCGTGCCCCGGCACGCACGGGTACCGCGTGCCGCCCCACTCCGAGCGCACGGTGTGCAGGTCCGAATGGCAGACGCCGCAATACGCGATCTCGACCTGCACGTCGCGCGGGCCCGGCGCGCGGCGCGCGATGGCCATGGGTTCCAGCGGTTTGTCGGCGGCGTGGGCGCCGTAGGCCTTGACGGTCATGGCAGTGCTCGCGGGGGAGAAACCATCACTGTGCGCCTGTCCATGCGGCGGAAGCTGCGCTGCTAGGGCGCTGCGGCGGCCGCGGCCATCGAATGGCGCGGCAGGTCGATCGTGAACACGCAGCCGTGGCCCGGTCGGTCGCGCGCGCCGAGCCGGCCGTGGTTGGCTTCCACGCTGCGGCGCGAAATCGACAGCCCGAGGCCCAGCCCGCTCCTGTCGGCGTCGGCCTGCGCGAACGGCGCGAACAACGTCTCGGCGTCGCCGCCCGGCAGCCCGCCGCATTCGTCCTTGACGTCGATCAGCACGCGATCGCCGTTGGCGTACGCCTCCAGCCGCACCTCGCTGCCCGGCCGGGTGAACTTGAAGGCGTTCTGCAGCAGGTTGCCGACCGCCGAGAACAGCAGGTCGCGATCCGCGTCCAGGGCCAGCGCGGGATCGACTTCGGCGACGCGGAGCGTGCAGCCCTTCACCGCGGCCTCGAGGTCGGCGGCGGACTTCAGGTCGCCGATGAAGTTGGCGAGCGAGAACAGTTCCTGGTGGATCTCGCCGCCGGAATTCATGCGCACTTCCGCGAGCGACCGGTCGATGAGGTTGCGCAGGCCGACCAGGCTGCGGTCGAGCACCGCGCCGGTGGCGCTGGCGATGCCGACGCCTCCCGTCTTGATCACCATCAGCGCCAGGGTGGCGGTACTCAAGTGGTTGCGCATCTCGTGCGCGAAGTGTCCCAGGCGGACGTTGAACGCGTCCGCCGCGCGGTCGGCGGTGATGGCGTCGCGCTGGTAGGCGTATTCGGTGATCGCGTTGGCGATCGCGTTGTCGAGGCAGCGGTTGAGCGTCCGGAATTCTTCCATCGTGAACGGAACGCCGCGCTCGAGCGCGAGGTCGGTGATGGACTGGCACAGGTCGCCGTAGTCGTGGACCAGCCCTTCGACCGTGAATCCGTTCTGCAGCAGCTCGCGACCGTGCGCGGCCGCCGACTTGCCCATTTCCGACGACGCCGCGCGGCCGCCGGTCGGGCCGGACACGTCGCGGCTGCGCAGGGGCTCCGACGTCTGCTCGACCTGCAGGGTCCTGACGAGCTGGTCGAGGAACACGGAGACGCCGTGCTCGAGCTCGCGCGCTACCGCATCGGGAAGCGCGCGCGCCGCCACCTTGGCCCTGCAGCGCGCGATGAGTTCCGCCCGGTTCTCGGTGAGGAAGACGTGGAGCATCCCTCCACCATACTCCCTGCCGGCATATCGGCCGTGATGCCGGACGGACCGCGAAACCATGCTTCACCGGACCGTCGCCCGCGCCCCGCTATCGTGGCCCTGCGATGAGGAACCCGCATTCCATCGGTTCCCGGAGAAGCTCCATGAATACCAACGACAACAACAACAGCGGCAACAAGTCCGACCTGTCCAGGCAGCAGCCGAACCAGGGCGGCACGCAGCAGGGTCGCGACGAGCAGGGCAAGCAGGCTTCGGCGCCGGGCAAGGACCAGGGCGAAGCCGCGAACGAGACCCGCAAGGCCGGCAGCATGGACAGCGAGAAAAAGTAAGCGCCCGCGGCGCCATGGATGGCCGGGAACGCCGCCTTCGGGCGGCGTTGTCGTATCTGCCGCACGTCAGCCGCGGCGATCGTCCCCGAAACGATCCAGCGAACGTTGCTTCCAGTCGCCGGAGGGACCGTCCGGCGACCACGGCGATGCCTGCGCGTTCCTGCGCCTCGCGAGCGGCGCGTCGGACGGGGCGGGCCAGCCGGAGCGGTCGGCCGATGAACGCGCGGTGCGGGCAGGCATCGCCATGGCATGCAGCATGCGCCTGGCCTGGCCCAGGACTTTCGACAACAGGAATTTCATTCTTCGTGCTCCTCGGATTGGCGCGCACTATGGACCCATTGCGACGCGCGTGCCGTCGCGCGCCGAAGCGGTTCACCCGGCATGCAGCCCGATCCGCGCGCGCCTGCGTGAGCGCCGCGTCAGCAGCGCCAGTACACCGAGGCCCGAAGCCGCCGACAGCGCCGAGCCGCAGAGGATCCCGAGCTTCGCGGAGTCGAGGATGGCGGGCGCGAGCGCCAGTTCCGCGATCAGCAGCGACATCGTGAAGCCGACGCCGGTTAGCAGCGCGCCTCCGGCGATCAATGACCACGACAGGCCCGCCGGACGCGCGCCCAGCCGCAACCGCGTCGCCAGCCAGCAAAGGGCCAGCACGCCGAGCGGCTTGCCGCAGCACAGGCCGACGGTCACGGCCAACGCCAGCCGCCAGTCCACGCCCACGGGCGACAACACCAGGCCCGCATTGGCGAGCGCGAACAGCGGCAGCACCGCGAACGCCACCCAGGGAT
>DASTWT010000220.1:0-9186 GCA_035765815.1 Luteimonas sp.
GGCTCGGCGGTGCCGGTGTTCGGGTTCGTGCCGCCCTCGTAGCGCACGTCCATGTACAGGATCGCGCGGGCGACGTTGCCCTTCATGCCGCGCCAGGCCTGCCAGACGTGGCCGTCGCTCCAGTTGGAGTTGCCGGGGAAGGTGCCGCTGCCGCCGCCGCGGCCGTCGTTGGCGACGGTCGGGTACTCGGTGCACGACGCGGTGCAGTTGCCGTAGGGCAGGTTGCCGCGGTCGGCGTTGTAGGCGATGTCCGCGGCCATCAGCATGTGCAGGTCGGTGTACGGGAAGTTGGTCGGGCCGTCGTCGGGGAAGCCGAGCGAGTTGGGCCAGGTGTGCTCGCGATTGTAGTCATCGTTGCCGCCGGCCGCCTTCGGGTACGACGCATTTTTGTAGATGTCGAGGATGTCGGACGGGTTGGCGGGATCCTCGTCGGCGAACGCGAGCACGTCCCAGGTGTCGGTGGTCGACGCGGTGTAGGGAATCTTGGCCTGGCCGTCGATCAACGCGTGCAGGCTGGCGCGCAGCGCCGCGGCGCTGGAGGTGTCGACGCCGTCGTAATAGCTGCCCGGATCGCCGCCACCACCGCCACCACCGCCACCACCGCCACCACCGCCCGAAGGCGGCGCGAAGCTCGCGGTGAGGCTGGCGCCGGAGAAGCTGGTGTACGCGCGCAGCATCACGTACCAGGTGCCGGCCTGCGGCGCGGCGAAGTCGCAGTGCTCGGTGTTGCCGTAGAGGTACGGGCGGCAGTCGTAGCTCGACGTGGTCGGCGCGGCGCCGAAGCGCACGTACAGGTCGCCGTCGCCGCTGCCGCCGGAGGAAGCGACGTGCAGGTCGGTGGCCCCGGCGGGCACGCTCACGGTGTACAGCAGGCTGCTGCCGGTGGACGCGGCGAGGCCGGTGGCCGGTACGCCGTTCTGCAGCACGTCGCCACCTCCACCGCCGCCGCCGCCGGTGGGCGACTGGCCCGCGTTGCAGGCGCCGAACGAGCTCGTGCGCGAAGCCTGCCAGCTGAAGTCGGCGTAATGGCTGCCGCTGCCCGACAGCTGCAGCGAGGTCCCGGCCGCCGTGCCCGCCGACTCGGATTGCGGGATGGCGGTGCTGCCCATGCCCGCGGCCGGGCCGTCGGTGGCGGTGAACGTGCCTTCGTAGGAAAGGAACTGCACGACGTGGCCGCCGGCGTCGACCAGCGCGAGCCCGTCGGGGGCGCCGTTCTGCATGCCGGCGGCGGCGACGGTCGCGGTGCCGAACCCGTTGCACTGGTTCGCGACGGTGCCCGACAGCGACAGCGTCGCGTAGCGCTTGCCGTCCGCACCGTTGTAGAGCGCGATGCTCCAGCCCGACAGGCTGGTGCCGGCGGGCGCGAGCACCTCGACCTTCTCCGAGGTGTCGGTGTCGACGTTGTCGTAGTGCAGTTCGTTGACGAAGACGTCGGCGCTCGCGAGCGGCGGCACGAGCAGCAAGGACGCGCAGGCGATGCGATGGACGAGCAGGCTGGACTGGCGCATGGGTTCCCTCCCCGGGCGAATGGCGGATGGAGGGCGGGAATGCGCGGTCGCCGTCCCTGGCCTCCGGACGCCGAGTCTGAGGCCATTTCGCGGCACCGGCGTGACGATCCGCGCTTTTTTCCCCGGCGTGACGCATCCTTGGCGGATGGAAAACGCTTCCACCCGGACCGGGCCGGCGGCCACCCGGCTTCGCGCCATCGCGATGATGCTCGCGTGCGTCGGCGTGTTCTCGCTGATGGACGCGGTGCTGAAGACGCTGTCGGCGCACTACCCCGCGTTCGAGGTCGCGTCGTTGCGCGGCGCGGCGTCGCTGCCGCTGCTGCTGGCATGGGCGGCGGCGACCACGGGCCTGCGTCCGCTGCTTCGCGCGCGCTGGCCGCTGCACCTGCTGCGCGGGGCGCTCGGCATCCTGATGATGGCGTCGTTCGTGTACGCGCTGCGCACGTTGCCGCTGTCGACGGCGTATTCGATCTTCTTCGTCGCGCCGCTGCTGATCACCGCGCTGTCGGTGCCGTTCCTGCGCGAGCACGTCGGTCCGCGCCGATGGACCGCGATCGCGGTGGGTTTCGCCGGCGTGCTGGTGGTGCTGCGCCCGGGCCTCGGCGGCGTGGCCAGCGCGGCGGGGCTCGCGGTGCTGGCGGCCGCGTTCGGCTACGCGGTCTCGGCGATCACCGTGCGGGTGCTCGCGCGCACCGATTCGACCCAGGCGATGGTGGTGTGGCTGATGCTGCTGATGGCCGCGGGCGCCGGCGCGCTGGCGCTGCCGGAATGGCGGCCGCTCCGCGCGGAGCACGCATGGCTGGTGGTCGCGCTCGGCGTCGCCGGCGCGTTCGGCCAGGTCCTGATCACCGAGGCGTTCCGCCTGGGCGAAGCATCGCTGCTCGCGCCGCTGGAATACACGGCGCTCGTCTGGGGCGTGCTCTGGGACGCGACGCTATGGGGCGTGCTGCCGGACGGCGCGACCTGGGCGGGCGCCGCGATCATCGTCGCCAGCGGGCTCTACCTGGTGCGCCGCGAGGGCGCGCGCGCCACGGTTTCCCCGCCGCCGTAGAGCTTCTGGCAGGTCTCGCAGAAGAACGCGCGGCGCTGCGCGCGCCCGAGGTGCTTGCGATAGGCGAGGCGGGTGCCGTCGCGCGGGCAATGCGTCTTCGTGTGCACCTGGTAGTGCTTTTTCAGCACGTAGGCCTTCTTCCATTCGAGGAAGTCGAAGCTGTACTCGCGCGCCTGCTTCACGAGCTCGCCCAGCTTGCGCGCCGGAAGGGCGCCGATTTCGCTCTCCGGGTGCACGCGGATCCGGAACAGCACCTCGTTCTTGATGATGTTGCCGACGCCGGCGAACAGGTCCTGGTCGAGCAGCGCGTCGGCTGCGATCACGTGCGGGCGCTCGCGCAGCTTCCTGCGGGCCTGCGCCGGGTCCCAGGCGTCGGCCATGACGTCGACGCTCCAGTCGTACACATCGTCCAGCGGCGCGTCGATGAAGCGCACCGAGCACGCGTAAAGGTCGAGCTGGCCCTTGTCGAAGCGCAGGTGGACGCGCGGGGCGACGCCCTCCTTCGGGTCGTCGACGCGCGAGCTGCCGAACAGCAGGAAGTGGATGCGCAGCGAGAAATCGTCGAAGCGCAGCAGGTAGTGCTTGCCCCAGCTGCAGACGTCGCGCAGGCGCAGCCCCTGCATGCGCTGCAGGGGCTGCTTGCTGTTGCCCGAGACTTCGCGCACGCGCTGCCCGGCGAATCGTGCGGTCTGTTCCTTCAGGATGACGATCGACGGGCCTTCGGGCATGCGTGGAGCGGAGCATGGCCCCGCTCTACGCGGCGTGATGCGTCAGGCGCGGATCAGAAGCGCGCGCCGACGCCCACGCCGAGCACGACCGGGTTCAGGTCGGCGTCGCCGACCTTCGCGCCGTCCACGGCGATGTCGGAACCGCCGTGCATGTAGCGCGCGTCCACGCGGCCGAACAGGTGCGGGGTGAAGTTGAGGTCCATGCCTACCGTCGCCATCGGGCCCTTCGGCGTCGTCATGCCGATGTGGTTGTCGGCGTACGGGCCGAGGTTGTCCTGGTCCTCGTCGTCGATGTTGTTCTGGAAGTAGCCCAGGCCCACGAACGGGCGCACCGTCGCGTCGCCGTCGCGGAAGTGGTACTGGGCGCTCAGCGCGTACGGTTGCGAGCTGACGGTGCCGATCTTGCCGTCCGCGGTGCTGACGCGATGGTCGAACTTGGTGGCTGCGCCCCAGCCCTCGATCGCGACGTGGTCGTTCAAGTAGTAGCTCAGGCCCAGCGTCGTCGCGCCCGAGCCGTCGAATTCGGCCTTGCTGCCGGCGATGGTGCCGTCGCCGGTCGGTTCCTGGTGGGCGTAACCGCCGACGACCGACCAGTGCTTGCCGGACGCGCCGGTGCCCGCGTCCTGCGCGAATGCCGGCACGGCGAAACCGCCCGCGAGGATGGCGCCGAGCGCCAGGGCCAGGGTCTTGGGGTTGCGAATGACTTGCATGGGGGATCTCCTCGTTAGCTTTCTGGGCCCTGGGGAGTAGGGCGGCGCCACCGTAGCGGGGGCCGGATGAACCTGCCCGCGCACGCAACCTGACTGCGAGCGCCGCAAGCCGCTGTTTTCACGCCGCCTGCGCGCCGCATTGGCGCCGCCTTCGCGCTGGCGGCACAATGGACGGTCACGAAACCCCATCGAGGCCCCCCGGTCATGCCCGAGCTGAAGGAAGCGCGCGTCCCCGACATCGGCGGCTACGACGACGTGCCCGTGATCGAGGTGCTGGTCGCCGTCGGCGACACCGTGGCGAAGGACCAGGGCCTGGTCACGCTCGAGTCCGACAAGGCGACGATGGAAGTGCCGGCGCCGTTCGCGGGCGTGATCCGCGAGCTGAAGGTCAAGGTCGGCGACGCGGTGTCCGAGGGCAGCGTGGTCGCCATGGTCGAGGCGGCGGATGGCGCCGCGACGGCCCCGGCGCCCGCCGCGCCGCCGCGCGCGGAGCCCGAGGCGCCGAAGCAGGAAAAGCGCGCTGCCGAGACGGCCACGCAGGTGCCGCCGGCCGCCGTGCCGGTGCAGCCCGACAAGCTCGTCCAGGCAGAGGTCGCGCGCGCCGCGGCGCCGCCGGTCCGCTTCGAGGCCGACGCGGTGATGCCGGGCAGCGTGCCCTACGCCAGCCCCGCCGTGCGCATGTTCGCGCGCGAGCTGGGCGTGGACCTGTCGCGCGTGCAGGGCAGCGAGCGCGGCGGCCGCATCTCGAAGGAAGACGTGCAGAAGTTCGTCAAGGCGGCGCTGCAGGGCGGCGCCGGTGCCGGTGCGCTCGCGGGCGGCGGTGGCGGCGGCTTGAACCTGCTGCCGTGGCCGAAGGTCGACTTCGCGAAGTTCGGCGAAATCGAGACGCGCGAGCTCAGCCGCATCCAGAAGATCTCCGGCGCGAACCTGTCGCGCAACTGGGCGATGATCCCGCACGTCACCCAGCACGACGACGCCGACATCACGGAGCTGGAGGCGCTGCGCGTCGCGCTCAACGACGAGAACGCCAAGGCCATCGCCAAGGGCGGTGCCGCCAAGCTCACGATGCTCGCCTTCATCGTCAAGGCCAGCGTCGCCGCGCTGCAGAAGTACCCGACGTTCAACGCCTCGCTCGACGCCGACGGCGCGCACCTGGTGCTGAAGAAATACTTCCACGTCGGCTTCGCGGCTGACACGCCGAACGGCCTGGTCGTGCCGGTGATCCGCGACTGCGACCGCAAGGGCGTGATGGAGATCGCCGCCGAATCCGCGGAACTCGCCGCGAAGGCGCGCGAAGGCAAGCTCGGCCCCGCGGACATGCAGGGCGGCTGCTTCACCATCAGCTCGCTGGGCGGCATCGGCGGCACCGCGTTCACGCCGATCGTGAACGCGCCGGAAGTCGCGATCCTCGGCGTGTCGAAGTCCTCGATGAAGCCGGTGTGGGACGGCCACGCGTTCCAGCCGCGCCTGGTGCTGCCGCTCTCGCTCAGCTACGACCACCGCGTGATCGACGGCGCGGCCGCCGCGCGCTTCACCGCCTACCTCGCGCAGCTGCTCGGCGACATGCGCCGGGCGATGCTGTAACGGGGGCGCGCGCATGGCCAATACGATCGAAGTGAAGGTTCCCGACATCGGCGGCTACGACGACGTGCCGGTGATCGAGCTGCTGGTCGCCGTCGGCGACACGGTGGCGAAGGACCAGGGCCTGGTCACGCTCGAGTCCGACAAGGCGACGATGGAAGTGCCGTCGTCCGCCGCGGGCGTCGTGCGCGAGCTGAAGGTCAAGGTCGGCGACAACGTGTCGGAAGGCAGCGTGATCGCGGTGCTCGTAGCCGAAGGCGCGGCGGAAGCGCCGGCCGCGTCGAAGCCCGCCGCCGCGCAGCCTGCGCCGGCCGCGCCAAGGCCCGCTTCCGCCGCGGGCGCGCCTGCCGCGCCGCCGGCCACCGGCGCGTCCGCGGCGACCGCGCCGCAGGCCGCGGCCGGCACCGGCCGCCAGGCCGACATCGAATGCGCGATGGTGGTGGTCGGCGCCGGCCCCGGCGGCTACAGCGCCGCGTTCCGCGCCGCCGACCTCGGCCTCGACACGGTACTGGTCGAGCGCTACGCCACGCTCGGCGGCGTCTGCCTCAACGTCGGCTGCATTCCGTCGAAGGCGCTGCTGCACGCTGCCGACGTGATCGAGCAGGCCGCGCATGCCGGCGAGTACGGCGTCGAGTTCGGCAAGCCGAAGATCGCGCTCGACAAGCTGCGCGCGTACAAGGACAAGGTCGTCGGCCAGCTCACGAAGGGCCTGTCCGGCATGGCGAAGCAGCGCAAGGTGCGCGTCGTGACGGGCACCGCGAAGTTCGTGTCGGCCAACGAGCTCGAGATCGCGAACGCCGACGGCAAGTCGCAGCTGCTCCGCTTCGCGCAATGCATCATCGCCGCCGGCTCGCAGGCCGTGCGCCTGCCGATCTTCCCGTGGGACGACGAACGCGTCGTCGATTCCACCGGCGCGCTCGAGCTCGCCGACGTGCCGAAGTCGCTGCTGGTCGTGGGCGGCGGCATCATCGGCCTCGAAATGGCGACGGTGTATCGCGCGCTGGGCAGCCAGGTCACGGTGGTCGAGTTCATGGACCAGCTGATGCCGGGCGCCGACGCCGACCTGGTGAAGCCGCTCGCGGATCGCCTGAAGAAGCAGGGCGTCGCCGTGCACCTGAAGACGAAGGTCGTCGCCGCGAAGGCCGCGAAGACGGGTATCGATTGCACGTTCGAAGGCGCCAGCATCCCCGCCGAAACCACCTACGACCGCGTGCTGGTCGCCGTCGGCCGCGCGCCGAACGGCGGCAAGCTCGACGCGCAGAAGGCCGGCGTCGCGGTGGACGAGCGCGGCTTCATCGCCGTCGACGCGCAGATGCGCACCAACGTGCCGCACATCTTCGCCATCGGCGACCTCGTCGGCCAGCCGATGCTCGCGCACAAGGCCACGCACGAAGCGCACCTCGCCGCGGAAGTCGCCGCCGGCCAGAAGCGCGAGTGGACCGCGCGCGTGATCCCGTCGGTGGCCTACACCGATCCGGAGATCGCCTGGGTCGGCGTCACCGAGGCGGAGGCGAAGGCGAAGGGCCTCGCGGTGGAAGTCGGCAAGTTCCCGTGGGCCGCGTCCGGCCGCGCGATCGGCCTGGGTCGCACCGAAGGCTTCACCAAGCTGCTGTTTGACGCGGCGACGCACCGGATCGTCGGCGGCGGCATCGTCGGCGTGCACGCGGGCGAGCTGATCGCCGAGATCGCGCTGGCGATCGAGATGGGCGCCGAGGCGGCCGACATCGGCCACACGATCCATCCGCATCCGACCCTCAGCGAGTCGGTGGGCATGGCGGCCGAGGCCTTCGAAGGCACGATCACCGACCTGTACATCCCGAAGAAGTAGAGCCGACCCATGGTCGGCTGCACGAAATAAAGCCCCGGCCTTGGGCCGGCCGGGGCTCCGGGGGCCTGCCGGGGTTCGACGAGGAAGGAGGCAGGCCTTCCCCCGGATTGACCCGGCCCCCGGGCAAAGGTTCCGCGCTGCCCCGCCGGGCGACGCCGGCCCCGGGGCGATCCCGGGAGGCGGCCCGGCGGCCGCCCTGCGCAAGGCCGGCGGCCCCGGCCCGTTCAGCGATCCGGTGGCTTCCGGCGGTTGCCGCTGAAAACGGCTCGCTGCTATAATTTTGCGGCTCGGCGGGGCCGTTTTGACGGCTACCGGCACCCAACTCCACTGACGACGGCAAGACGCGTGCACGATCCCATCGCCACGGGTCGCCGCGCAGCAATGCGCGCGGTCGCCATCCAGGCCGCCGCGGCGCTGCTGGTCGCGCTGGTGGCCTGGGTCGCGGCAGGCCCGCGGCAGGGGCTGGCGGCGGCAGTGGGGGGCATCGCGATGCTGGCCGGCAATGCGCTGGCCGCCGCGGTGGCATTGGGCGGCGGGATCCAGCCGGCAGGCGCAGCGTTCGCGCGCCTGCTGCTGGGGACGCTGGGCAAGTGGGTCGTGGCACTGGCGGTAATCGTGGTGGCACTGGGGCCCTTGCGGCTGCCCGCGCTGCCGCTCCTGGCGGGACTGGCGGCCGGAATGCTCGCCTACCTGCTGGCGTTGAACCTTACACAGAGGCGACAGCGTTGAACCTGATCCATACCATTGCGGCGGCGCCGGAAGGCGGCACGACCGGATACATCAACCACCACCTGCACTTCTGGCAGGTGAAGGTGGGCGATGGCGCGTTCATGACGCTCAACGTCGACACCCTGATCTTCACCGCGGTGCTGTCGGTGCTGTTCGTGTTCTTCTTCCTGCGCGCCTCGCGCAAGGCCACGGCCGGCGTGCCGGGCAAGTTCCAGACCCTGGTGGAGATCGTCGTCGGCTTCGTCGACGGCCTCGTGCGCGAGACCTTCCATGGCCGCAGCAAGCTGATCGCGCCGCTGTCGATCACCATCTTCTGCCTCGTGTTCCTGATGAACTTCATGGACATGGTGCCGGTCGACCTGCTGCCGTGGGCCTGGAAGGCGGGCCACGTCGCCGCGGGCGCGGACCCGGAGCACGCCTACCTGCGCGTGGTGCCCACCGCCGACCTCAACACCACGTTCGGCCTGTCGCTGGCGGTGTTCCTGCTGATCCAGGTGTTCGGCATCTCGCACAAGGGCGTCGGCGGCTTCACGAAGGAAATCTTCACCGCGCCGTTCCATGCGGAATCCACCGGCATGAAGATCGTGCTGGCGCCGGCGAACGTGCTGCTGCGCGTGATCGAGGAGGGCGTGCGCCCGCTCAGCCTGTCGCTGCGACTGTTCGGCAACATGTACGCCGGCGAACTGATCTTCATCCTGATCGCGCTGATGACCCTCGGGTCGTCGCTGGCCAGCTTCGGCACCTGGCCGATGGGCATCATGCAGTTCATCGCCGGCTTCGGCTGGACCGCGTTCCACATCCTGATCATCGTGCTGCAGGCCTTCATCTTCATGATGCTCACGATCGTCTACCTGAGCATGTCGGCCGAGAGCCACTAAGCCGGCCCGACCAACGGTTTCGCTACACCCTTCCCCTTCCTTTCCACCAAGCAACACGATCGGATCCAACGGAGTACACCATGGAAAACGCTGCCCTCATCGCTGAAGTGCTGAAGTTCACGGTCATCGCGGCCGGCCTGCTGATCGGCCTGGGTGCCCTCGGCACCGCGATC
>DASTWT010000221.1:0-2656 GCA_035765815.1 Luteimonas sp.
TCAGCGGCGGAACGGCATGCCGCCGCCGGCGCCGCCCATCATGCCCTGCATGCCGCGCATCAGGCCCTTCATGCCGCCGCGGCCCATCTTCGACATCATCTTTTCCATCTGCTGGTACTGCTTCATCAGCTTGTTGACGTCCGCGGGCGTGAGGCCGGCGCCCTTCGCGATGCGGGCGCGGCGCGAACCGTTGAGCAGCGTCGGGTTGCGGCGCTCCTTCTTCGTCATCGAGTTGATGATCGCGACCATGCGCGGCACTTCCCTGCCGGTCACCTGCGCCTTCACGTGCTCCGGGATCTGGCCCACGCCCGGCAGCTTGTCCATGAGACCGGCGAGGCCGCCCATGTTCTGCATCTGCTCGAGCTGGTCGCGCATGTCGTTGAGGTCGAACCTGCTGCCCTTCGCGACCTTTTCCGCCAGCTTCTGCGCCTTGTCCTTGTCGACCTGCTGTTCGACCTGCTCGACCAGCGACAGCACGTCGCCCATGTCGAGGATGCGGCTGGCGACGCGGTCCGGGTGGAACACGTCGAGGCCTTCGGGCTTCTCTCCGGTGCCGACGAACTTCACCGGCTTGCCGGTGACGTAGCGCACGCTCAGCGCGGCGCCGCCGCGCGCGTCGCCGTCGGTCTTGGTCAGCACCACGCCGGTGAGCGGCAGGGCCTCGCCGAAGTGCTTCGCGGTGACGGCGGCGTCCTGGCCGGTCATCGCGTCGACGACGAACAGCGTCTCGACCGGCTTGACGGCGGTGTGCAGCGCCTTGATCTCGGCCATCATCGCGTCGTCGATGCTGGTGCGGCCGGCGGTGTCGACGATCAGCACGTCGACGAAGGTCTTGCGCGCCTCGTCGATCGCGGCGCGCACGATGGCTTCGGGCTTCTGCGATGCGTCCGACGGGAAGAACGCGACGCCGACCTGTTGCGCGAGCGTCTTCAGCTGCTCGATCGCCGCCGGGCGGTACACATCCGCCGAAACGACCATCACCTTCTTCTTGCGGCGCTCCTTCAGGTGCTTCGCGAGCTTGGCGACGGTCGTGGTCTTGCCCGCGCCCTGCAGGCCGGCCATCAGCACCACCGCCGGAGCCGGCACGTTGAGGTTCAGGTCGCTGGCCTGCGCGCCCATGACGAGCGTGAGCTCGTCGCGCACGACCTTGATCAGCGCCTGGCCCGGCGTCAGCGACTTCAGCACTTCCTGGCCGACCGCGCGCACCTTGATGCGCTGGATCAGCGCCTGGACGACCGGCAGCGCGACGTCCGCCTCGAGCAGCGCCACGCGCACGTCGCGCAGCGCCTCGCTGATGTTGGACTCGGTCAGGCGGCCGCGGCCGCGCAGGCGCTCGAGGGTGCCCGACAGGCGCTGGGTGAGGGATTCGAACATCGTGTCCTCGGGCGGAAATGCCGCCGGGGAAAATGGCCGCCGATTATAGCCGGCGGCCGGCTTCGGCCCGCGCGCCCGGCCTCCGCGCGCCCGGCGCGCATGCGACACTTGCGCGCATGGCGATCGCATGGATCTCGGTGGCGGCTTACCTGGCGGCAGCGGCGCTGCTCGTCGCCGACCTGCGCCGCGGCGAGCGCGCGCCGATGGCGTGGCTGTCCGCCGCCACGGTGGGCGTCCTCCTCCACGCAGGCGTGCACCTGCTCGCCTGGCGCACCAGCGGCGTCGCCGACATGCACTTCTTCGCCGCGCTGTCCCTGGTCGGGCTCGGCATGGCCGCGCTGACCACCCTGTTCGCGGCGAGCGGGCGGATGGCCGCGCTGGGCGTGGTCGCCTACCCGATCGCCGCGCTGGTCCTGGCGGCCTACGCCGCCTACGGCCGCCACCTGGCCGAGCCGATGGACTGGCGCCTGCAACTGCACGCCTGGTGCGCCCTGCTCGCCTACGCCACCCTCGCCGTCGCCGCGCTGCTGGCGCTGATGCTGTGGCTGCAGGAGCGCGCGTTGCGCCGGCACCGCATCGGTCCGTGGCTGCGCGCGCTGCCCCCCCTGGTGGAACTGGAAACCCTGCTGTTCCGCACCGTCGGCGCCGGCTTCGTCCTGCTCACCGCGACGCTGCTCACCGGCGTGCTGTTCGTGCAGGACCTGTTCGCCCAGCACCTGGTGCACAAGACCGTCCTCAGCGTGCTGTCCTGGCTGCTGTTCGGCGGCCTGCTGCTGGGTCGCTGGCGCCGGGGCTGGCGCGGACGGATCGCGGTCCGCTGGACCCTGGCGGCCATGGCCCTCCTGGTCCTGGCGTTCTTCGGCAGCAAGGCGGTCCTGGAGCTGGTCCTGCACCGCGTGACCTGAGGTCGCTGCCCGGGCTTTTAATGCCCATCGAATATTTGCATTGACAAATATTGTCATGGGTAGCAATATGCCGGCCCATGAAGAAGACCCCCGCCCCCCTCTGGGACCTCCCCGCGGAACCCTGCACGGCCTCGGCGCTCGGCATCCTGCTGCGCCAGACCCGTGACGCCATGTGGGCGCGGATGGCGGCGGAGCTCGACAAGCTCGGCCACGACCTCACCTTCAGCCAGTACATCACCCTGAAGAAGCTCGCCGCCGGCAACGCCAGCGTCACCGATCTCGCCCGCGCCGCAGAGGTGAATCCGGGTGCGATGACCCGCCTGCTCGACAAGCTCGAGGCCCGCGGCCTGATCGTGCGCGTCGCCGATCCCAGCGAC
>DASTWT010000222.1:0-4057 GCA_035765815.1 Luteimonas sp.
TGTCGACTTTCATGTAATCGCGGTTGAGGTTGTAGTCCTGCGCGGTCGCGCGCCAGCCCATTTCCTCGGGGCCGCGCTGGTTGGGGCGGTTCCAGGCGGCGAAGCGTTCGTGGCCGTCGACGTTGAACACCGGCACGAACAGCCAGACCTGCTTCCCGAGCGCGCCGCGCGCGACCTTGCCCTCGAGCACCTCGCGCAGCGCGAGGAAGCCCGCGTCCTTGCCGTCGATCTCGCCGGCGTGGATGCCGCCCTGGATCAGCAGCACCGGCAGGTGCCGGGCCGCGGCGGCGTCCGGGTCGAACGCACCGGTGCGGGTGACGACCAGCAGCTTCATCGGCCGGCCCTCGGGCGAGACCCCGAAGTCCCGGCAGCGCACGGCGTCCGGGTAGGCGCGGGCGAAGGCGTCGCACAGCGCGATCGTCTCCGCGTAGCGGCCGGTGCGCAGGAAGCCGGAGCGTTCGGCGACGGTCGTCAGGTCGATGCCGGGGGCGGCGGAGGCGGGCAGTGCCGCCGCCAGGCCGGCGCCCAGCAGGCAGGCGCGCAGGAGGGCGCGGGGCATGGTCGGATCCCGTGAGCGGAGTCGGCCTCGATGATAACGGGCTTCGGGATGCTAACGTTCCCGCCCATGGCCATCCTCTACTACTCCCCCGGCGCCGCCAGCCTGCTCCCGCACTGGCTGCTGATCGAACTCGGCATCCCGCACGAACTGCGCGCGGTGGACTTCGCATCGAAGCAGCAGAAGTCCGCCGACTATCTCGCGCTCAATCCGAGCGGCGTCGTGCCCACGCTCGTGATCGACGGCCGGCCGATGACCGAAGCCGCGGCGATCGCGCTGCACCTGGCCGAAACCCATCCCGAAGCGAAGCTCGTGCCGCCCGTCGGCGATCCCGCGCGCCGCGACTGCCTGCAGTGGATGTTCCACCTCGCCCAGGCGGTGCAGTCGCTGTTCCGGATCTGGTGGTACCCGCACGAAGTCGCCGGCGGAGTGCAGGCCGACAGCGTGCAGGCCGATGCCGCCCGCGCGCACGTGGCGCCGCGCATCGGCGCCGCGTGGGACCGCATCGACGCGCACCTGGCCGCGAACGGCCCGTACCTGCTCGGCGCCGCGCCCTGCGTCGCCGACTTCTACCTGACGATGCTGATGCGCTGGTCGCGCAACATGCCGCGCCCGGCGACGGCCTGGCCGCACCTGGCCGCGCACGCCGTGCGGATGAAGGCGCGCCCGTCCTTCGCCGCGCTCTACGCGGCCGAGGGCCTGGAGGAATGGGCCTGAGCGCAGGCGATGGATTTTCCCGGGGGAGAGCACCGATGAAGCACTGGATCCTCGCGGCGGCCCTGCTGGGCCTGGCCGCCTGCGGCAAGCACGAAGCGGCTGCGCCCGAAACGGGGCAACCGGCCGCCCCCGCACCTGCGGCGCAAACGCCCGCGGCATCGCCCGCACCCGCGCCCGCGGCGCAGGCCGACGCGGCGGCGGCCGCGCAGGCGCCGCTGCAGCCCGCCGACGTCGACGCGTACCTGCGCGGCATGGAGCAGGAGAACGCGCTGCTGCGCGACGAATTCGCGAAGATCGAGCAGGCGCGCGCCGCAGGCGACTCGCAGGCCGAAACCGCCGCGCTGTTCGCGATGACCTCCAACGACATCGACCTGGCCGGCGCGCAGGCCGCCGGCATGGCGCCCGCGCGCTACGACGTCGTCAAGGACCGCGTCGACGAGGTCCAGTCGAAGCTCGACATGCTGGAAGGCTTCCGCAAGATGGGGGGCGACAGCAGCGCGATGCAGGCCCAGGTCGGCGACCCGTACGCGGCGTTCACCGCCGACGTCGCCGCGTCGCTGAAGGCGAAGCAGCCGCAGCTCGCCGCGCTGCGCGCCGAGGCGATGTCGCTGCGGGTCAAGGCAGCGGGCGGCTAGCGCGTGGGCATCTCGCTGACCGTGCTGATCGTCGCGGCCACCGTGCTGGTGTCCTGGCTGGCGTTCAACAACCCGCGCCTCGCCGACCGCCTGATCCTGTGGCCGCCGGCGATCGACCGCCAGCACCAGTACGACCGGCTCGTGACCCACGGCTTCATCCACGCCGATTTCCAGCACCTTTTGTTCAACATGATCACCCTGTACTTCTTCGGCAGGGCGGTCGAAACCTGGTTCGTGCCGTACATCGGGCGGGTCGGCTTCGTGCTGTTCTACCTGTCGGCGATAGTGGTGGCGATCCTGCCGACGTACCTGCGGCACCGGCACGACAGCCGCTACCGCAGCCTCGGCGCGTCCGGCGCGGTCTCGGCGGTGCTGTTCACCTTCATCCTCGTGCAGCCCTGGTCGCTGATCATCGTGTTCGTGGTCCCGGTGCCGGCGATCCTCTACGGCGTGATGTACGTCGGCTATTCGATCTGGATGGACCGCCACGGCCACGACAACGTGAACCACAGCGCGCACCTGTGGGGCGCCGGCTACGGCATCCTCTTCACCCTGATGATGGAACCGCGCGTCGGCGCCGCGTTCCTGGCGCGGCTGCTGCAACCGTCCTTCGGCTGACGCCGTCCGCGCACGGCGCGCTCACTTGGCGTGGATGCGACCGGTGCTATGCGTTGCGCGCGGCGCTGGCCGCGACGAAGCGACGGAGGCAGCATGGCGACCACGGTGAGGAAGGGCTCGGACCGGCCCGGCGCGAAGAAGGCGATCCGGAAGGCGGCCGCGGCGAAGAAGGCGCCCGCGAAAAAGGCGGCGCCGAAGAAGGCCGCCGCGAAAAAGTCGGCCGCGAAGCGCCCGCAGAAGTCCGCCGCGAAGCGCCCCGCCGCCCGCAAGGCGCCGCGCAAGCGCATCACGCGCGGCATCACCCCCGCGCAGGCGCTCGCGAACACCCGCCGCCTGCTCGAGGAGAAGCAGGCCCACGACCGCGAGTCGCCGCCCTGGCAGGCGTTCGAGGCCCGCCACGGCCACGAGCCCCATGCAAGCGGCTTCCAGGACGCGCAGGCGCGCGATCGCGCCAACGAGCTCCATGCCGGCGAAAGCCACCTCGAGGCGATCCAGGGCGCGGTCGGCACCCGCGACCGGCATAATCAGGGCAAGCGCGACCAGCGCTGAGCCCGGAGCCGCCATGAGTGCAGGAGCGTACGAACCGGTCCACGATCCCGCGGCGCACCGCTGGACCGTGGACCTCGAAGGGCAGCGCGCGCTGCTGGACTACCGGCTCGCCGACGGCGTCCTGACGATCCGCCACACCGAAGTGCCCAAGCCGCTGGGCGGGCGCGGGATCGCGGCCGCCCTGGTCGCCGCCGCGTTCGCCTGGGCGCGTGGGCAGGGCTACGGCGTGCGCCCGGCCTGCGAGTACGCGGCCGTGTGGGTGCAGCGCCATCCGGAACAGGCCGACATCGTCGTTCCGTAGATGCGGCTCAACAAGTTCATCGCCGACAGCGGGTTCTGCTCGCGTCGCGAAGCCGATCGCCTGATCGCCGAGGGCCGCGTCGCCGTCGACGGCGTGCGCGCCCGCGTCGGCGCCGAACTGCCGGAAGGCGCGAAGGTTCTCGTCGACGGCCGCCCGCTCGCGGCGCGCCAGGCGGCCCCCGGCAAGCGCCGCCACGTCTACATCGCGCTCAACAAGCCGGTGGGCGTGACCAGCACCACCGAATCGGGGGTGAAGGGCAACATCGTCGACTTCGTCGGCCACGAGCAGCGTATCTTCCCGATCGGCCGCCTCGACAAGGATTCCGAGGGCCTGATCCTGCTCACCAGCAACGGCGACATCGTCAACGCGATCCTGCGCGCCGAGAACAAGCTGGAGAAGGAGTACCTGGTCGCCGTGAACAACCCGGTGACCGACGCCTTCCTGCGCGGCATGGCCAGGGGCGGGGTGCCGGTGCATGGCGAGCCGACGCTGCCGTGCCGGACCGGGAAGCTGGGCCGGTTCGGCTTCCGGATCGTGCTGGTCCAGGGCCTCAACCGGCAGATCCGGTTGATGGCGGCCCATTTCGGCTACCGGGTGAAGCAGCTGGTCCGGGTCCGGATCGGCAGCGTGAAGCTCGGCCACCTCAAGCCGGGCCAGTGGCGGAACCTCACCGAGGCCGAA
>DASTWT010000223.1:0-4455 GCA_035765815.1 Luteimonas sp.
CCGTCCTCGTCGAGGCGCGCGTCGAGCACCTGGATGCCGGCGACGATCGGCACGCGGCTCGCTTCGCCCAGGTCGAGGTCGAAGCGCACCTGGTAGAGCGTGTCCTCGGGCAGCGCTTCGGCGACGAGCAGCTTCAGGCCGCCGGCGGACATGTCGATCGCGCGGCCGAGCACGCGTTCGGCGAGCAGGTCGTACACCGCGGGGCTGCCGGGCAGCCGGTGGCGCCGGCTGCGACGCGCTTCGCGACCGAGGTTCTGGCTCACGCGGGCGCTCCGGCGCCACCCGCAGGCGTGCGCATCACCCAAGCCTGTCCCGACGCGACCAGGCGCGACAGCATGTCCACTTCGAACACGATCTCGTGGCGGCCTTCGGGCGCGCCCAGCAGCAGTCGCGCCGGGTCGTGCAGGTGCTCGCGCACGCACAGGTGCAGGAAGCTGCCGTCGCCGGCGGAGAAGCCGAGCATCGCGCCCGGATCGAGCAGGACCAGGCGGTCGAAGCATCGCTGTTCGCGCACGCCGCGAGGCGCGGGTGCGGGCGCTGCCTGCGAGGACGCGCGGGCGCCGCCGCTCGCGGCGCCAATGTCGTCGCCGGCGCCCGCAGCCGGCGCGTCGCTGCCGGCGCGCGCGATCAGCCCCGCAGCCAGCCTGGCCGCATCGGCCTCGCCGTAGCCGACGGCGCCGATGGCGCGGCGCAGCCACAGCTCGGCGTCGTCCGGCGCATCGCTGCCGGTCCGCGCCGCGTCGAGCAGCGTATCCGCGACGCCGATGCATTCGCTCCACTGGTTCGAATCGCGGCCATGGCGCAGCAGGTAGCGCGCCATCGCGAAGATCGCCTCCTGGCGCTCGCCCTGCGCGCGCGCGGGCAGCGCGGCCTGGGGCGACAACGCTTCGGCCGCGCGGTTCACCGATTGCAGCGCGTCCTGCTCCGACATCTGCGCAACCGCGGTGGCGATCGGCGCCGCATCGCGCCGCAGCGGCACGTAGGCGAGGCCGGGCAGGATCCCGGCCTGGTCCACCAGCGCGTCGAACGCTTCGGCGAAACGCGGGTAGTGGTCCATGAAATCGATGTCGTAAAGCCGGTACAGCGCCATCCGCGTGTGCGGGCAGAGCCCCATCTGCGTGGCGGCGGCGCCGAGCGCGCGGCAGAACGCGCGCGGCCCGAGCGGCAGCGCATCGGCGTCCATCGCCGGGCGCGCGAACAGCACGCCGAAGCGCTGGCCCAGCAGCATCAGCGGGAAACTCGCGCGCGACGCGTGCCTGCGCGCGATCGATGCGAGCGCGGCTTCTTCGTCGAAGCCTTCCTCGTCCTGGAGGCTCAGCACCTGCGGGCGCCCGGGCACCGTCGGTTCCGCGCGCCGCCGCGGGCCCGAGGCCGCGACGGCCTCGCATTCGCGGCGCAACGACGTGACCAGCGCCGGCAGCGCCTCGCCCTGGCGGTACAGCAACGCACGTTGCGAATCGCGGCAGCATGGCGGTTGCTCGAACACGGGCACGGCCGAATCCGCCAGCGCCTCGTGCAGGCGCTGCAACAGTTCGACGATGTCCTCGCCCAGCAACGCCGGCAGCTGCTCGAGCAGCTGCGCGACGATCTCGCCGGAGCGGAGCGGAATCCCCTGCACGTCCTGCTCCCCGGGCGGCCCCCGGTACGTCGGCGCATTGTCCCATGGCCAACGGCATCCGGCACGACGGCCGGCCGCCCGCCGGCGCTTCAGTGCCGCCCGTCGGAACCGCGGGAGCGCAGCCAGCGGGCGAGCCGCTGGGAGTGCGCGCCCTGCAGGTGGATGAAGCGCAGGCCCACCACGCTGCCCCGCGACCCGGCCCGTTGGCTCACCACCTGCATGCCGGCTTCCAGCGGGACCGAGCCTTCGCCGGCCAGGTCGAGGTTGAAATGCACCTGGTACAGCGCCGCGTCGACCAATGGCGCGGAAGCCAGCAGCTTCATGCCGCCCGCGGACAGGTCGAGGGCGAAACCCAGGACCCGGTCGCTCATGGCGTCGAGGACCGGCGTCGGTGCCTCCGGCGCATGCCGGGTGCTGCGTCGCGCTTCGTGCGGGGCGGGCGCGGCGGCGGCGCTCATGCGTCGGCTCCCCGGCCGGGCGCCTGGCGGTCGGCGTCGGCGCCGACCGCGGGCAACTGCGCCGTGTCGGCGGGACGACTGCGGATCACCCACGCCTGGCCTTCGGCCATCTGCCGGGCGATCGCGTCGATCTCGAACAGGCCTTCCTGGCCGTCGCCGCCTTGGGTGGCGAGCAGGAGCAGGCCCGGTTCCGGATAGAAGTAGCGCAGGCGCGCGCGGACCACGCCTTCGCGCGAGGAAAAGCCGATCTGCGTGCCGAGCGACAACGTGGCCAGGCGCTCGCGGCAACGCTGCTCGCGCGCGCTGCGGGTGTTCGCGACGCCGCGCGCGACGCTCGCCAGCGCGCCGTCCATGCTGGTCAGGCCTTCGGCCAGCCGGCGCGCATCCTCGACGCCGTAGCCGACCGAACGCAGCGCGCCCTCGATCCATGCGCGGGCCGCGGGCGGCGGCGGCTTGTTCCGCGCCGCGGCCTCGAGCACGGCGCGCGCGGTGTCCACGCAGGTCTTCCACTCGGCCGAATCCTGCCCGTGCCGCAGCAGGAAGCGGGTCATCGCGGCGATGGTCTCGCGCCGCTCCGACGCGAGCGCGTCGGGCACGCGGCCGACTTCGCGCAGCCGGGCGACGGCTTCGTTCACGATGCGCGCCGCTTCCGCGTCCGCATCGGCGCCGGTGTCTTCAGCGGCGGCGACCGGGGCGGATGCGACCACGCCGCGGCCGGCGTGGCCGGGCACGTCGCGCGGGCGCAGCGGCACGAACGCCAGGCCCGGCAGCACGCCCGCGCGGTCCACGCTCGCGTCCATCACTTCGGCGAACTCCGGATAGCGGCGCATGAAGCCCAGGTCGTACACGCCGTAGAGCGCGATGCGCGCTTCCAGCGACAGCCCCGCGCGCCGCGCGGCGCCCGCGAGCGCGCGCCCGAACGCGTGCGGGCCGACCGGCAGCGCCGACGCGTCCTGCGGCGGGCGGCCGAGCAGCACGCCGAAGCGCTGCCCCAGCAGCAGCAGCGACAGGCTCGCGCGGTGTTCGTGCCGCGTGGCGATCGCGCCGAGGCGCCCCTCCTCGTCGAGCACGTCCTCGTCCACCAGCGTGAGCCGGCGCTGCAGCGGCACGGCGGCGGCCACCGTCTGCGGCGCGCGCGGATCCATCAATGCCAGCGCTTCGCGCCGCAGCCCCTCGAAGAAGGTGGCGGACAGCACCGCGCGGCCCTCGCCGAGGCGCCGGCGAGACTCCACCCAGGCATCGCGGGAGACCCCCAGCCCGGCCGCCGCGGCGCGCCGGGCGTACTCCTCGTCGAGGTCGCCGAGCATCGCGTCGAGCGGCGGGCCGAGCAGCCCCGGCAGGGAATCCGTCAGTGCGGCGACGATGCGCCGCGCGCGCGGAGAAGGCTCGCTCATGCAGCAATGAAAGGCCGATGGATGCAAGCGCCACGTGAAGGGAGCGCTAGAATGGCGTAATGGAAATCTTCAAGCGCTTCACGCTGGAAGCCGCGCACCGGCTGCCGAACGTGCCGGACGGCCACAAGTGCGCGCGCGTGCACGGGCACTCGTTCCAGGTGGAGCTCAGGGTTTCCGGCGATCCCGGCGCCCACAGCGGCTGGGTGATGGACTTCGCCGACCTCAAGGCGGCGTTCGCCCCGCTGCACGACCGGCTCGACCACCGCTACCTGAACGACATCGAAGGGCTGGAAAACCCGACCAGCGAGATGCTAGCGATCTGGATCTGGGAGCGGATGAAGCCCGCGGTCCCGCTGCTGTCGGAGGTGGTGGTGCACGAGACCTGCACCTCCGGCTGCCGCTACCGCGGCCCGCGGCCGTAACCGTGCACTAGCCGCGCAGCGCCTGCATCGCGATGGCCGCGAGCAGCGACATCCCCAGTCCTGCCGCGACGCGCGCGCCGTACGCGCCGCCGCCGCTGGCGAACGCCAGCACCGACTTCGACAAGGCCGCCGCGCCCATCAGCGCGATCACGCCCCATTCGGCATGCCCCGGGTCGAGCGCGCCCGACGCCGACATCTGCGCGAGGCTCGCCGCGGCGGCGTGCAGCTCGCCGAGCGCCACCAGCGCCGACGCGAGCAGCGCGCCGCCGTCGCCGAACCACAGCCGCATCCACGCCGAAAACAGCAGCACGGCCGCAAGCAGGAGCGCGAGCACCAGCGCGTGGCCCGGATGGAACGCGCGCGGCGGCGGCGCGTCGGGCAGCGTCGCCAGGGCGGCGCCGCGATGCAGGCCGAGCGCGCCGCCGGCGGCCAGCACCAGGATCGCCGCGCACAACGGCAGCGCCATCTGCCGCAGCAGCGCCGGCGCGCCGGTACCGAGGATCGCGGCGAACAGGAGCAGCGAAGCGACGTTGGCCAGCAGCGCCGCGGCGACGGCCGGCGTC
>DASTWT010000224.1:0-9479 GCA_035765815.1 Luteimonas sp.
ACGCGACCGCCACCGCCAGCAGCACGAAGCCCGCGCCGCACAGCGCGCCGGCGATGCGGAGCCGGTGCAGCGGGCGGTGCAGCAGGTTGAGCCAGTGGTTGGCGCGGCGGTACGTGCCCATCTGGTAGAGGCCGAGCAGCACGCCGGCGACGGCGTAGACCATGCCGAACACCTGGTACACCAGCTTCGGCTGCTGCGCGAGGTCGACGAGACGCGCCATGAAGCCGAGCACGGCGACGTGGATCACGGCGGCCGCGATCGCCCAGAGGCGGAAGCGCAGCAGTTCGCCCTTGAACAGGTCCTTCATCGCACGCCCTCCTTCGCCGGCGCCGCATGGTTCTTCGCCAGGAAGCCGTTGACCGCGCGGTCGAGGCTCACCGGCATGCTCTGCATCGATCGCGCGCCGGCGGCACGCAGGAAATCGCCGAACGCCTCGTCCTGGTCGAGCACGATGTAGTGCTGCAGGCCGTCGAGGCGCTGCTGCTCGAGCAGGCCCGGCACGGTGCGCGGATCGGGCCCCTTGAACGGGATGTCGGCGATCCAGTGGCTGACGCGGGCGCGGAAGTCGTCCGGCGCCGACATGCTGACCAGGCGGCCCTGCTCGAGGATCACCAGGTTGTCGGCGACGCGCTCGACCTCCTCCATCTGGTGGGAGCAGTAGATGACGGTGCACTGCTCGGCCGCGTTGCTGTAGAGCAGCGACTCGAGGAACGCACGCTTGGCGACGACGTCGAGTCCGAGCGTCGGCTCGTCCAGCACCAGCAGTTCCGGCGACTGCGCCAGCGCGAGCGCGAGGTTGAAGCCGGCGCGCTCGCCGCGCGACAGCTGCCCGACCTTCTGGTCCGGCAGCACGTGGTAGTGGCCGATCACTTCGTCGAAGGCCTCCTGGCGCCAGCGCGGGTACTGGTGGCGCTGCATCGCGACCACGGCGCCGACGGTCATCCAGCCCGGCAGCGTGTGCTCCTCGTTGACGAAGCCGATGCGGGCGCGGTCCTCGGGCCGCAGCGCGCGGCTGTCGCGCCCGAGGATGCGGGCCTCGCCGGAGGTCTGCGGCATGAAGCCGAGCAGGATCCGGAACAGCGTGGACTTGCCGGCGCCGTTGGCGCCGACCACCGCGTGGATGCGCCCGCGCGGGATGCGCAGGTCGAGCGCGTCGAGCGCGAGCTTGCGGCCGTAGCGCTTGGTCAGCGCTTCGGTCTGGATGACGTAGTCGTCGGTCATGGGAGGTTTTCCGGTGGGTCAGGCGCTCTTGCGGGGCGCAAGCGCGAGAAATTCGTGGTGGAGGCGCGCCTGCACCTCGTCAGGCGCGAAGTCGAGCGCGATGACGTCGTGCAGGAAGCGCTGGATGGCGTCGTCGAGCCGGCGCTCGCGCTCGGCGTCGCTCAGGCGCTGGCGCGGCGGGGCGACGTACAGGCCCAGGCCCTGGCGCGAGTCGAGCCAGCCCTCGGCGGCGAGCTCGGCGTAGGCCTTGGCGACCGTGTTCGGGTTGATCGTGAGCTGCTGGGCCAGGCCACGGACGCTGGGCAGCTGGTCGCCGGGCTCGAGTTCGCCGGTCGCGATCTTCATGCGCACGGCGTCGACGATCTGCTTGCCGATCGGGCGGGGATCGCCGGTGGCGATCTGGATCATGAGGGGACGGGTACGGGCCATGGGCTGTCCTAGCTGTACTATGTGAACTAGTACAGCCGAACCAGGCCCGGGCGACAAGGCGATTCAGCCCCCGGAACCCCCGTTTCGTCGCATGGGCGCCGGGCCGTCCGGGCCTGGGCGCGTGGATCAGGCGGCCGGGACGCCCTTGGCGATCGCCGCCTCGAGGTCGGCCGCCGTCACCGGGCCGAGGAAATGGCGGGCCACCCGGCCGTCGGGCGCGATCAGCCAGGTGGTGGGCAGGCCGCGCGGCGCATCGAACGCCGCGGGCGGGTCGTACACGTCCACCGGCGCCACCGGATAGACCACGGGATGCTTCACGAGGAAGGCCTTCAGGTCCGAGGGCGTCGTGTCCTCGTAGGCGAGGCCGATCACCTCCACGTCCTCGCGCATCGCGTCGAGCGCGGACAGCTCCGGCATCTCCTTGAGGCAAGGACCGCACCAGGTCGCCCAGTAGTTCACGACCACCCAGCGGCCTCGCCGGTCGGCCAGGCGCCAGGGCTTGCCGTCGACGGTGGTGACTTCCAGCGCGGGCATCGCGTCCGCGCCGTCCTTGCGTTGCACCGTGGTTGCCGGCGGGGCGGCCGCGGGCGCCGCGGCTGCGGGCGCCGCCGCCGGGGCCTGCGCGGCGGGCGCGGCGTCGCGCTTGCAGCCTGCAGCGGCGAGCGCGAGCGCGGCGGCGGCGACGACGCATGCGGGCCTGGATCGTATGTTCATTGGGGTTTCCCGACGTCGTCGTAGAGGTTGGACACGCGCCGCTTCAGCAGGTCGCGCAGCGGGAGGCGCAGTTCGTCGAGCTCGGCCACGGTCGCGACGCCGAGCGCGTCGTCGCGGCACGGCAGGTGCGCTTCGGCGATCGGGATGCGCAGCTGGCACGCCTCGTACAGGTCGGCCATGGTGAGCTCGTCGAGGTCGCGTGCCAGCAGCCACTCGCCGGACTCGGCGCGGGCGACGACGCCGATCGCGCACAGCTGCCCGAGCATTTCCTGCACCAGCGCGTCGGTCAGCAGCGGCTCCTGCAGCAGGATGTCGTCGGTGTGCAGGCCGCGGCCGGCCTTGCGCTGCTCGGCGAAGCGGCCGAGCAGGCGCAGCAGCCCGTAGATCTCGAAGCCTTCCGGCAGGCGCATCGCCGCGGGCTGGTAGCGGAACGCCGACATGGACGAGGCGAACGACGCACCGAGCAGGATCGAGACCCAGCCCAGGTAGATCCACAGCAGGAAGATCGGGACGAACGCGAGCGGCCCGTAGATCTTCTGGTACGAGCCGAAGCTGCCGATGTACAGGCCGATGCCCCACTTCACCAGCTCGAACAGCACCACCGACAGCACCGCGCCCGCGGCCGCGTGCCGCCACTTGACCGTGCGGTGCGGGACGACCCGGAAGATCGCCGCGAACGCCAGCAGCTCGATCGCCATCGGCGCCAGCCGCATCATCGCCGACTCGAGCAGCCGGCCGGGAACGGTGCTGAACACCGAGAGCGCGAACAGCTGCGACGACAGCGCCAGGCTCGTCGCGGCGACCAGCGCGCCGAGCGTGAGCACCGTCCAGTACACGAGGAAGCGGCTGAACTTCGGCCGCGCCGTCTTCACCCGCCAGATCCGGTTGAAGGTGCCTTCGACGCTGAACAGCGTGATCAGCAGCGAGGTCACCAGCGCGATCACGCCGGCGGTGGTGAGCTGGCCGGTGTTGGCGGTGAAGCCCTTGAGGTAGTCCTCCACCTTGCGCGCCGCGCTCGGCACGAAATTGGTGAAGATGTAGTTGGTGAGGCTGCCGCTCCACTGGTCGAACACCGGGAACGCCGAGAGCACGCCGAACACCACCATCGACAGCGGGACCAGCGCGAACACCGTGGTGTACGACAGCGCGCCCGCCGCCTCGAACAGGCGGTCGTCGAGGAACCGGCGCCAGAGGAACGCGAAGAAGGTGCGGGCCCGCGCCCGGTCGCGCAGGCGGTCGCTCCAGCGGTTGATCGAGTCCAGCGGTTCCATGCCCGGGAGGGTAGCAAGAACCGGGGCGAAACCGGCGCAACGAGGCCGCGCGCGCGGGTCGCGCGCCGCGGCGCGGGCGGTTACGCTGCGCGCATGCCCGAGATCCTGGTCCTCTACTACAGCCGCGGCGGTTCCGTCGCCCGGCTCGCGCGCCACGTCGCCCGCGGCGTCGGCGAAGTCGACGGCATGGCCGCGCGCCTGCGCACCGTGCCGCCGGTCGCCGCCACCACGCAGGCAGCGAGCCCGCCGGTCCCCGAGGACGGCGCGCCCTACGTCGAGCGCGCCGACCTGGCCGAATGCGCCGGCCTGCTGATCGGCAGCCCGACGCGCTTCGGCAACATGGCCGCGCCGCTCAAGCACTTCATCGACGGCCTCGGCGCGGAATGGGCCAGCGGCACGCTGGTCGGCAAGCCCGCCGGCGCCTTCACCTCGACGGCGACGATGCACGGCGGCCAGGAGTCGACGCTGCTGTCCATGCTCATCCCGCTGCTACACCACGGTTGCGTGGTCGCCGGCATTCCGTTCACCGAGCCCGCGCTCAACGCCACCCGCAGCGGCGGCACGCCGTACGGCGCGAGCCACGTCGCCGGGCTGCAGGACGATCCGCAGCCGACGGACGACGAAGCGCTGCTGGCGCGCGCGCTCGGCCGGCGCATCGCGGAGCTCGCGGCGAGGCTGGCGCGATGACGCCGGCGCGCAGGTTCCTGCGGCTCGCGCTGCTCGGGCTCGTGCTGTTGTACGGCGCGTGGTTCGGCGCGGCCGCGGACTGGGTGGCGCTCGCCGTATTCGCCCTGCCGCCGTTGCTGCTGGCGCTGGCGCTGCCGCGGCATGGCGCGCGCGCCGGCTTCTGGGCCGGCGTGTTCGCGCTGCTGTGGTTCTCGCACGGCGTGATGGTGGCCTGGACGCGCCCGCCGGAACGCTGGCCGGCGCTGGCGGAAACGGCGCTCGCGCTGGCGGTGGTGCTCGCCGCGAGCATACCCGGCTTGCGCGCGCGCTTCGCGGCGAAACGCTGACGGCTTCGCCGTGACCGCCGCCGATCCAAGGATGGATGGCCTCGACGCGGAACAGGTGGCGCGCCTGCACGCCGCCGCGCGCGCGATCCGCGATGGCGCGCCTGCCGAGGCCGAAACGCTGCTGCAAGGCGCGATCGCCGCGACCGGCGGCCATCCCGAGGCGCTGCGCCTGCTCGGCATCCTCCGCAATCGCGCACGCCGCCCGCTCGAGGCGCGCGAGCTGTTCGAGCGCGCGCTCGCGGCGCGCCCCGACGACGCGGTGCTGCTCAGCGACCTCGGCAGCGCGCAGATGAACGCCGGCGACGCCGACGCCGCGTTCGCCAGCTGGCGGCGCGCCTGCGCGCTGGCGCCCGGCGAGCCCGCGCCCTGGTACAACCTCGGCCGCAACCTGCAGCTGCAGGGCCGCGGCGAAGACGCCGTGCCCGCGCTGCGTCGGGTGCTTGCGCTGGCGCCGGGCATCGTGCCGGCCGCGGTGATGCTCGGCGATGCGCTCGTGCACCTGGGCGAATTCGCCGGTGCCGCGGAAGCCTACCGCCAGGCGCTGCGCGCGGAGCCCGGCTGCGGCGACGCCTGGCGCGGCCTGTGCGCGCTTCGCGATCCCGCGCCGGGCGACGACGAGCGCCGCGCGCTCGAAACGCAGCTGGCGCGCGCCGACCTGCGCGAAGCCGACCGCATCGCGATGGAATACGCCCTCGGCTGCCTGCACGAGCGCGCCGGCGACTACCCGCGCGCCTTCGCCCGCATCGCCGAAGCCAACGCGCGGCAACGCCGCGCCGCGCCCTGGAGCGCCCGGGCCTTCTCGGATTACGTCGACGCCGCGCTGGCCGCAACCGCACGCCTGCCTGCGCCGCGGGACGCAGCGCTCGGCCGCGAGGCGATCTTCATCGTCGGCCTGCCGCGTTCGGGCTCCACGCTGTTCGAGCAGGTGCTCGCCGCGCATCCCGGGGTGGAAGGCGCGAGCGAGTTGCCCGACCTGGGCGAGGTCGTGCAGCAGGAGAGCCTGCGCCGCGGCAAGCCATACCCCCGCTGGGTGCCCGAAGCCACGTCCGCCGACTGGCAGCGCCTGGGCCGCGAGTACCTGCAACGCACCGCGCGCTGGCGCGAGCGCCGCCCGCGATTCACCGACAAGCTGCCGGAAAACTGGAAGCACGCCGGCATCCTCCGCGCGATGCTGCCCGGCGCGACGCTGCTGGAAGTCCGGCGCGATCCGCTCGAGACCGCGTGGTCCTGCTTCCGCCAGCAGTTCCTCGCCCTGCCCCATTTCGCCTGCGATTTCGGCGACGCCGCCACGTACCTGCGCGGCTGCGAGCGGGCCATGGATGCCTGGCGGGCGCGAGACCCCGACCGCATCCGCCTGTTCCGCTACGAGGACCTCGTGGCCGAGCCGGAAGCCACGGTCCGCGCGCTGCTGGACGCCTGCGGGCTCGACTTCGATCCCGCCTGCCTCGCGCCGCACGCGGTCCGGCGCGGCGTGCGCACCGCCAGCGCCGCCCAGGTGCGGGAGCCGCTGCGCGCCGCGGCGCCGGTCGCCCCGCGCTACGGCGCCCTGCTCGACCCGCTCCGCGCGGCCCTCGCCCGCTAGGGTCCCGGCACGGGCCGGCCAGGGCTTACCATGTGCGCATGGACCAACTGCTCATCGTCACCACCGGCGGCACCATCGACAAGGTCTACTTCGACGACAAGTCGGACTACCAGGTCGGCGAGCCGCAGATCGGCCGCATCCTCGAGGAACTCGGGGTCGCGTTCCGCTTCCACGTGATCCCGATCCTGCGCAAGGACTCGCTGCACATCGACGCCGCCGACCGCGAGCTGCTGCGCGCGACGATCGCGGCGCACGACACCCGCCACGTGCTGGTGACCCACGGCACCGACACGATGGTGGAAACGGCGAAGGTGCTGTCGACCATCCCGGGCAAGGTGATCGTGCTCACCGGCGCGCTCAACCCGGCGCGCTTCCGCGGTTCCGATGCCGAATTCAACGTCGGCACCGCCGTCGGCGCGGTGCAGTCGCTCCCGGACGGCGTCTACATCGCGATGAACGGCCGGGTCTGGAACCCGGCGAAGGTCCGCAAGAACGTCGCCGCCAACCGCTTCGAGGCGCTGTAGGGCCGACCCATGGTCCGGCTGCGCGTGATCCAGCCGGCCGCGGCCGGCCCTATTCTCGGCGCGCCGCCGGCGCGAGCGTCAGCGCGGGCTGCTGCGGCAGCCGCCCGTCGCAGTCGGGCAGCCGCGGCAAGACGATGCCGGTGTGCGCGGACTTGGCCATCTCGGCGAGGAACGCCAGCCCGAGCTGCGCGAACTTGACGCTGTTTTGCGCCGAATCGTCCATGCTCGCCAGCGTGTCGTCGGGCGTGTGGATGTAGGGGAAGTCGCCGTTCGGGTCGCCCGCCTCGAACATCATCGCCGACGCGAACCCGGCACCGGTCCACGACGCGTGGTCGGAACAGGCATAGCCGCAGGTATAGGTGCCGCGCGTCAGCCCGAGCGGCGCCAGGTAGGCGTCGAACAGCGCGACCACGAACGCCTTCAGGTCCGGGTTGGAGTAGTCGGTGATCAGCTGCATGTCCTCGACCGGCCCCGACTTGTAGTTGGTCATGTCCAGCTGCAGCACGCCGTACACGTCCACGCCCTGCGCGGCGAACGTGCCGGCGATCGCCTTGGAACCGCGCAGGCCGACTTCCTCGGCCGCGTAGGCCATGAACTTGACCGTGCGCCGCGGCTTCCATCCGTTCGCCATCGCCACGCGAAGCACTTCGGTCAGCGTGGCGATGCCCGACGCGTCGTCGTCCGCGCCCGGCGCGTCCATGAGATCGCCGGCGCCGCTGTTGCTGATCGAATCCAGGTGCCCGCCCAGGACCACGACTTCGTCGGCGAGGTCGCTGCCCTGGAGCGTCAGGATGACCGACGGCTGGCTCGAGCAATTGGAGCAGCTGGTGAACAGCTCGACGGTGGCGTCGCTGCGGCCGGCCGTCAGCGCGAGCCAGCGGTCGCGGATCCAGAGCGCGGCTTCGCGGCCGGAGGTGCTCGCGAAGTAGCGATTGGTGAAGTCCGTGGACAGGTGCTCGATGGTGGCGTGGATCTCCGCTTCGCTGGCCTGCGGCAGCCACTTCGCCACCGTGCGCTGCTGGTCGATGGTGTAGCCGCCGGCGGCCGTGGCCTGCAGCGCCTGCCGCGAACGGTCGGATCGGATGAACGCTTCGGCCGCCGCGCGGGTCGGGAACGCGAAGTAGCCGCCGCAGCGGTGTTCCGCCGCATGGATGGCGCGACCGATGTCGTCGAGCTGGTGGGCGCGCAACTCGGCCACGACCAGGGCGTGCCCACTGCTGTCGAAACGGTTGGCGGCCGCGCGCGCATGGATGCGGACGAAGCGCTGCCAGGTGTCCCGCGAGGTCACGATGAAGACCGGTGCGAACGGATCTTCGCGGGGCGCCGCCGGCCTTGCCTGCGGGGGGTTCGCCGGTGGCGGCGTGGCCGCCCGCGAGGGCGTCGCGGCGGCCATGGCGAGGAACAGCGCGAGTCCGCAATGTCGTGGCGTCATCGACCGATCTTAGGCAAAAAAAGACCCCGGCGCGAGGCCGGGGTCGAGGTCACAACAGGGTCTCCCCTGCGGGTGACAACATGCATCAGGGCCACGTGATCAGAACGTGACGCTCCAGCTGTTGATGTAGCCGGTGTCGCCCGAGTAGACGTCCTGCACCTTGAGCTTCCAGGTGCCGTTGAGCGCCTCGCTGGACAGGTTGACCGTGTACGTCGCGTTGACGTTGTCGGCGCTGTCGCTGCTGCTCGAGTTCTTGAGGCGGTAGGACGAGCCGTCCGGCGCCACCAGGTCGACCACGAGGTCGCCACGGTAGGTGTGGACGATGTCGACCGCCACCTGGGCGTTGCTCGGCGCGTTGCCGCTGCGGCCCGAGACCGCGATCGAACTCGTCACCGCCGAACCGTGGTCCGGGATGCTGACGTCGGCGCCGTTGGTGTACGTCTGCACGCCGCCGCCACCGCCGCCACCCGTGGTGTAGTCGCCGACCAGGCTCACGCCCGAGAACGACGAGTACGCCTTCAGGCGGACGTAGTACGTGCCCGCGGACGGCGTCGCGTAGGTGCAGCTCTCCGAGTTGCCGCTCTTGTACGGACGGCAGTCGTAGGAGCTGTCGGTCGGCGCGCTGCCGAACTTCACGTACATGTCGGCGTCGCCCGTGCCACCCGACGAGGTGAACGTCAGGTTCGACGCGCCGCTGGGGACCGACATGGTGTAGACGACGTCGTTGCCGGTGCTCGCGGACAGGCCGGTCGCCGGCACGCCCTTGGTCAGCACGCCGTCCCCGCCGCCGCCACCACCGCCGCCGGTCGTGTAGTCGGCGAGCACGGACAGGCCGGAGAACGCCGAATACGCCTTCACCCGCACGTAGTAGGTGCCGGTCGACGGCGAGGCGAACGAGCAGCTCTCGGCGTTGCCGGTCTTGTACGGGCGGCAGTCGTAGGAGCTGTCGGTCGGCGCGCTGCCGAACTTGACGTACAGGTCGGCGTCGCCGCTGCCGCCGGAGATGGCGACGTTCAGGTTGCTGGCGCCGGAGGGCACGGCGATGGTGTAGTTCACCGCATTGCCGGTCGCGGCGTGCTGGTCGGTCATCGCCACCCCCTTGGTGAGCGGGCCGCCGGTGCTGTCGCCGCCGCCGCCACCGCCACCGCCGTCGCAGCTCACGCCCACCTGGCTGAAGGCCGAGGTGACGTTCGCGACGCTGAGGCCGAGGTCGGACGCCGCGGTTTCGACGCCGCAGGCCGCGTCGTTGTAGTCGGAGCTCGCGCTCCAGTACAGCGCGTTGGCGCGGGCGAA
>DASTWT010000225.1:0-5268 GCA_035765815.1 Luteimonas sp.
CGAATCCAGCGACGTGCCGCAGGCGCGCTGCAGGGTGATGCCGGGCGTCAGCGGCGACAGCCCGGACGACAGCGTCGCCTCGCGGCCGAGGTTCCAGTCCGACGGGTGCTTGATCACCGCGCCCATCGCGACTTCGCCCAGCTGCTGGCCGTGCAGCCCGAACTTCTCCACCAGCGCGCCCAGCGTGCGCACCGACATGCCGAGGTTGCCGACGTCGGCGTAGGCGGTGTTCTGCCGGCAGAACGGGATGCGGACGCCGCCGAGCACGGCGACGGGACGACCTTGCAGCATCGTGCGACCTCGCGAAGCGGCCCGCGCGGCGACGCGGGCGGGCGGACCTACGTAATATGGGGCCAGTCTAAACCCGCACCGGTGCAGGGCCAATCACGCGATGGGCGACGCAGGACACACTTCCGGACACCGCATCGTCGCCGGCGCGCTCGCCCTGGAGCTCGCGCCGGGCAGTCCCGTCGGCGCGCTGCAGCTCGCCGACGCCGGGCGGCTGGGCGAACGCATTGCCGCCGACCTCGCCGGCTTCCATCGCGACGCCGCGCTGCTGGAGCTCGCGCTGGCGGGCGCGCACTACGATCCGGTGGAAGCGCTGCGCCCGGGCTGGCCGCTGCACCATGCGCTCGACCAGCTGGCCGCGCGCGCGCCAGGCGACCGCGACGCGCGCGGCGGGCGGATCATCGCCTTCGGCGCCCACGACGGCCGCCTCCCCGACGCGCTCGCGCCGGATCCCGGCCAGGCCGGCGGGCCGCTGCGGATCCTGCCGTTCGTGCTCTCGGGCGACGACGGCGCCGCCGCGCGCGTCGGCGACGCGTTCGAGCGCGACCTGGTCGAAACCGGCATGGCCGGCGCCGCCACCGCGCTGCTGGCGCAGGACCTGTTCGGGCTGCGGGTCGAGCACGCGCGCTACCTCACCCTGCACGACCTGCTGGCGATGACCGCGCTGCAGTACGAACACGCCGGGCTCGCGCCGCTGTGGCCGCTGCTCGAGGCCGCGCTGCTCGCGCCCGACGCCGAGGAGTGGCTCGACGCGCCGCCCGAGCCGCTGGCGCACTATCGCGACGGCGAGGCGCGCATCGCGATGTTCTCGCCTGCCGCCTGGCGCGCGCGCTACGCCGCGGGCGAGCAGGACGACGCGAGGCTCGCGCGCGGCTTCGAGCATTTCCAGGCGCGGCAGCGGCAGTTCGCCGCGGTGCTCGGCGCGCACGGCGTACCGGTCACCTTCGCCCACTGCAACGCCGGCGAGCAGCCCGACGTCTGAAAAGGGTCAGTCGGCGAGCGTGATCACGCCGCAGGCGAGGCGCTTGCCCGCATTGCCCGACGGCTGGCTGTGGTAATCGTCCGGATCGGCGTGGACGATGATCGCGCGGCCGGCGACGTCGTTCGCCGCGCCGGTGCCGAGGGTCAGGCCCGGCACGTGCATGTTGACGTGCGCGACGCCCTGCGCGTCGGCGACGATGTTGTCGATGTCGCCGGCGTGGTGCGGGCCGTCGTCCATGCGTCCATGTGCCATGCCGCCGGGATTGAAGTGGCCGCCGGCACTGCTGGCGTCGACCGCGCTGCAATCGCCCTTCTCGTGGATGTGGAAGCCGTGGCTGCTGCCGGGCTCGAGGCCACCGACGTCGCCGGCGATGTGCACGGCGTTCGGGCCCATGCTCATCACCTGCAGGCGGCCGCTGACCAGGCTGCCCGAGGCGGACGCGAGGTTGGCGACGGCGTCGTGCTGCTGCGCGGGCGCCGGCGCGGTGGTGGGCGCCTGCGCCTTCGGCGGCGTGGAGCCGCAGGCGGCGAGGCCGAGCACGGCCAGGATCGTGGTGGCGAGCGGGACGATGCGCATGGCGGACCTCCTCGAGTGAAAGCGCGATTGTCGTGCAAAAAATGGGGACGGAGGGAGTTAATTCCGGGACAAGGCATCTTCCGAATGCCCCGTCCCGAAATTAACTCCCTCCGTCCCCTTTTTTCCTGCGGCCGGGACCGAGGCGGCGCGTGAGCGTGTTGCGCCCGAGTCCGAGGCGCGCGGCGGCTTCGCCGCGATGGCCGCCGGTATGGTCGAGCGCCGCGTCGAACAGCGCCTGCTCGAAGCGCCCGCGCGCCTGCGCGTGCAGGTCGCGTTCGCCGGCTTCCAGCCTCGTGCGGGCCCAGTCGGCGAGCGCGGCGTCCCATGGCCGCGCGGCCCCGTCGTGCGCGGTCGCCGCCGTCGCGGCGGTGGCAGGCGCCCCGGTCGCCGGCACCAGCGCATCCACGTCGGCCGCGCCGACGCGGTCGTCGGGCGCGAGCGCCGCGAGCCGCCAGCAGGCGTTCTCCAGTTCGCGCACGTTGCCCGGCCACTCGCGCGCGCGCAGTCGCGCGGTCGCATCGGGCAGCAGCCGCTTCGGCGCCGCGCCAAGGCGTTGCGCCGCGAGCGCGAGGAAACGTTCCGCGAGCAGCGGGATGTCGTCGCGCCGTTCGCGCAGCGGCGGCACCTGCAGGCGCACCACGTCGAGGCGGTGCAGCAGGTCGGCGCGGAAGCGGCCTTCGGCGACCAGGCGCTCGAGCGGCTGGTGCGTCGCCGCGACCACGCGCACGTCGACGCGGATCAGCTCGCGCCCGCCGACGCGGAAGAACTCGCCCTCGGCCAGCACGCGCAGCAGCCGCACCTGCAGCGGCGCCGGCATGTCGCCGATCTCGTCGAGGAACAGCGTGCCGCCGTCGGCCTGTTCGAAGCGGCCGACGTGGCGTTTCGTCGCGCCGGTGAACGCGCCGGCCTCGTGGCCGAACAGCTCGGATTCCAGCAGTTCCGCCGGGATCGCCGCGGTGTTGAGCGCGATGAACGGCTTGCCGGCGCGGGGCGACTCGCGATGCAGCGCGCGCGCGACGAGTTCCTTGCCGGTGCCCGTTTCGCCGGTGACGAGCACCGACAGCGGCGCCTGCGCGAGCTTGCCGATGCTGCGGAACAGCGCGCGCATCGCAGGCGTGTCGCCGACGAGCTCCGGCGCGCCCGCGGAAGGGGGGGCCGCGGGGGCCGGAGGGCCTGCGCTGTCCGGCGCCGGCATGGAAGGCGAACGCAGGGGCGCGGCGCGAGCGGCCAGCTCGACCGCGTGGTCGAGGTCGAACGGCTTCGACAGGAACTCCCACGCGCCGCCGCGGAACGCGCCGGCGGTGCTCGCGACGTCGGTGTAGGCGGACATCACGATCACCGGCAGCGCCGGGTGCGCGGCGCGCAGCTTGCGCAGCAGGGCGAGGCCGTCGTCGTCGCCGGGCATGCGCACGTCGGTGAAGATCAGCGCGGGCACGCCCTCGCGCAATGCGGCCAATGCTTCGCCCGCCGCGCCGAACTCGCGCACGGCATAGCCGGCCTCGCGCAATGCGGTAGCGAGCACGAAGCGCACCGCGCGGTCGTCGTCGACGACCCAGGCCGGCTCAGCCATGGCCGCCCTCCCCCGCTTCGCGCAGCGGCAGCAGCAACGTGAACACGGTGTGCCCCGGTCGCGAACGGAACGCGAGCGAGCCGCGATGCTCGCGCGCGACCTGTTGCGCGAGCGCGAGGCCGAGGCCGCTGCCTTCGGCGCGGCCGCTCACCAGCGGCAGGAACACCTGCTCGGCCAGCTCGTCCGGCACGCCGCGACCGTCGTCGACGATCTCCAGGCGCAACGCGAGCGCGTGCGCAGCGTCGCCGATGCGCACGCCGTGCTCGGCCCGCGTGCGCAACACCACGTTCGCCGCGCCGGCTTCGATCGCGTTGCGCACGAGGTTCCAGGCGGCCTGCACGAGCCGATCCTCGTCGCCGTCGAATTCGGGCAGGCTCGGGTCGTAGTCGCGCTGCAGGCGCACGGCCCAACCGGCGTCGCTCTCGGCCAGGCGCAGCACGCGCTCGAGCACCGCGTGGATGTTCAGCGGCGCATGCGGCCGCGGCGGCGCCGGCGACAGCAGCCGATCGAGCAGGCCCGCGAGGCGCTCGACTTCGGACTGGATCAGCGCGGTGAGCTCGCGCGAATCGTCGTCCACGGATCCTTCGACGTCGGCGCCCTCGACCGCGGCGCGCGCCGCGGCCCGCCGTGCGAGCAGCTGCGCGGCGCCCTTGAGCCCGGCGAGCGGATTGCGCAGCTCGTGCGCGAGGCCCTTGAGCGCGGCGTTGACTGCGCCGGGCAGCGCGAGCGATGGATCCTCGCCGGGGAACTCGGCGACCGGGTGCGCCTCCAGCCACCAGCCGCCGCCCTCGCGCGGCGACAACGCCGCATCGGCGAAACGTTGCGGCTGGCCGGGGAACGCGAACGCCAGCCGGCGCAGGCGGATGGCTTCATCGCCCGGGGCCTGCAGCCAGTCGGCCAGGCGGGTGCCGTCGGCTTCGAGCGCCGCCAGCGGCAGGCCCGGGAGCCGGCGCGCGCCGACCCCGAGCCAGCGGCCGAACGCCGGATTGGCGCCGGCGAGGCAGCCGTCGGCACCGGTCCAGGCGATCGGGGTCGTCAGCGCATCCAGGGGGTCGAGGGCGTCCGCATCGGCCATTGCACCAATATAGTGCAAATCGTCCGCGCGAAACGGCAGCAGCGGCTCAGCCCGCCGCGGCAGCTCCGGCGTCGTTCCCGCAGCGCCCGTTGCGCAGGAAGTCCACGACGAGCGCTGCGATCCTGGCCTTGAGCCAGCCCGGCCCGCGATCGTTCATGTCGTTGTGGCGCGCGCCGGGGATCGGCTGCACGCAGATGGCGCCTTCCCCGGCCGCCGGCAGCACGCCCGGATCGGCCTGGAAGTCCGCGCCACGCAAGGACAGCACCCGGATCGCCGGATCGCGCGGCAGCGGGTACCTGCGGTTGTCCAGCGTCACCAGCGCGCTGGCGAAGCCCGGCGATTCCTTCACCGCGAGCGCGGAAATGTCGCCGCCGTTCGAATGGCCGACGAGTGCCAGGTGGTCCCAGTCGAAGGCCGGGTATTCGCCGGCAAGCGTCGCACGCACGAAACGCAGGTTTTCGGCGCCGCGCTGCCACATCGGCGTGCGCGCGGCGACGAGGTCCGCGCCATCCGGCGGCGCCACGTCGCCCGGCAGGTCGTGCTGCACGGCGACCACGAGGTATCCCGCGCCGGCGAGGGCGTCGGCGATGAAGCCGTAGTCCGTGTGCGCCATCCCGTAGCCGGGGCTCAGCAGGGCGACGGGGCAGCGATGGCCGGCGTCGCATTGGCCGCCGTTCGCAGGCAGGTACAACTCGACGGGAATGTCGCGCTGCCTGGCGGGATCGTTGAGCACCCGCGCTTCACGCGTCGCGGCGGCAGTGCCGGGCAGCTTCGTCA
>DASTWT010000226.1:0-6271 GCA_035765815.1 Luteimonas sp.
GGAGTTGCTGCGGCGCGGCCAGCACGAGCGCCTGCCGACCGCACTGGCCACCATCGAGGAGCGCGCGCGGCACCTGGAGGGCTTCATCCGCGACTACGCGCACTTCGCCAAGCTGCCGGCGCCGCGCACCGAGCCGGTGCCGTGGAAGCGCTTCATCGCGCAGCTGCAGAGCCAGGTGCCGTTCGTGGCCGAGGGCGGCGGCGACGAGCGCGTCGGCCGTTTCGACCAGGCCCAGGTCGAGCAGGCGTTGCTGAACCTGCTGAAGAACGCGCACGAATCCGGGTCGCCGCCGGGCGAAGTGAAGCTCGCGCTGCGCCGCGCCGGCAGCAGTTGGCGCCTCGACGTGCTCGACCGCGGCAGCGGCATGAACGAATCGGTGCTCGCGAACGCGTTGCTGCCGTTCTATTCGACCAAGCGCCACGGCACCGGCCTGGGGCTCGCGCTGGCGCGCGAGATCGCGGAAGCGCACGGCGGGCGGATCTCGCTGGTCAACCGCGACGGCGGCGGCCTCTGCGTCACCCTGGTGCTGCCGGACTGAGGTTTCCGGCGCGCGAGCCGCGCGTGTCGATCCGGGCCGCGGCTTGCAGCGTCGCCAGCGCGCGGCGCTTGCGCCCGGGGGAGATCGCCGCGGTGCAGTCGCTCGGCACCCACGCCGGATAGTCGCGCATGTTCGCGTCCAGCGCGGTGGAGAGGATACAGGAATCCGTCGCCACGCCGGCGAGGACCAGTGCGTCGACGCGCAGCTGGTGCAGCAGCACCGGCAGCGGCGTGCAGAGGAACGCGGAGTGCTTCGGCTTCAGCACGTAGTAGTGGCCCTCGCACGGCGCCATGCGCGCGGCGACGAAGCCGGAATCGCCGCCGGCGTCGCGGCATGCGGCGACGAGGTCGGCGAAGCCGCCCTGCCACTGCATCCAGTTGTCGTTGCAGTAGATCACCGGATGCCCGGCGCGGTCGAAGCGCCCGCGCAGGCGCAGCAGCGCCGGCACGATGCGGCGCGTGGCGCGCCCGAGTGCGTCGCCGCCGGGGAAATCGAAGTGGTTGACGAGGTCGACGAGCAGCAGCGCGGGACGTTCCGGCGCCGGCACGTCATGCATCCCCGCGCGGCGGCCGGCGCGCCCGCGCGCCGGTCTTCGCAAGGCGTGCATCCGCGGGGCCCGATAGTGGGCGCCCGCTCCTGCAGGAGCGACGGCTGTCGCGGACGGTTTCCCGTCGTACCGCCGCGACCGGTCGCCGCTCCTGCACCTCTTCTTCCTTACTGCATCCGGCCCAGCGCGACGTCCGCGCCGGTCTCCGCCGCCGCATCGGCGATCGCGGCCATGCCTTCCTCCGACTGCTTCCAGGCTTCGTACTGTTCGTCGAGTGCCGCGCGTTCCTCGGTGCTGAACAGCTCGCGCGCCATCTTGAACATCGTCGATTCCTCTTCCTTGGCGTGGTGGTCGATGAACTCGCCGAACACCTTGGCGCGGCCGGCGAACTCCGGCGTGCCGACCTCGGCCTGGTGCACGTCGGGCATCACGGTCCGTTCCACCGCACGGTGCTCCTCGACCGCCTCGGCGAAGGTCTTCTGGCCGTCGCGCTCGGCGCGCTCGCGGAAGGCCGGGTAGAACACGCTTTCCTCCCACTTGGCGTGCGGCAGCAGGCCCTGGTCGATCTTCGCCAGGAGGTGGGCGCGCGTCTTCTCCGCGCGGTCGGTGGTGCCGTTGAGCTGGTCGAACAGGCCGCGCAGCTCGTCGTGCTCGGCCTTGAGGGTCTTGAGGATGTCGCGTGCCATGGGCGCTGCTCCGGGCGGGGGAGCCGATACTGTCGACGCGCGCGGATGCAGCCGTCGTGAAACCGCGCGCGCGCCGCCGGGGCGTTCCGCATTCATCCGGATTTCGCGCGTGGTTCATCGGCGCTGCGCTATCGGTTCGTGCGGGACCAACGCAGGAAGACGCCATGCCGAAACGCGAACTCATCGAACCGAATCCGGGCGACAAGCGCTACGTGCGCCGCGACGAGCAGGGCCAGTTCAGCGAAAGCGACGACGTGGGTCGCTCGCTGACGCAGGACCGCAGGCAGCACGCGAAGACCGAATCGAAACCCGGCCAGGGCGACCGCGGCGACCGCAAGCGCGGCTGACGCGCCCGCCCGGGGCCGTTCGATCGGCGCCGGCGGGGCGCGCGTGGCCCCGCCGGCGACGGTGCGTCAGCGCGGCGCGTAGCGCAACGCCAGGCTCCACTCGCGGCCGGGCTGGTTGTAGTACGCCGCGGTCTCGTAGGCGCGGTCGAAGGCGTTCCGCAACGAGGCCTGCAGCGTCCAGCCCGCGGCCAGCGCGCGCTCGGCGCGCAGGTCGACCGTCGCGTAGCCGCCCATCCGGATCGCGTTCTGCACGTCGTCGTAGCGCGCGCCCTGCGCCACCACGGTCGCGCCGATGCGCCATGCGCCCAGGCCGCGGTCGGCGTCGATGCGCGCGGTGCGGCGCGAGCGCCGCGGCAGCAGCCTGTCGTAGGCCGTGGCGCTGTGGTTGCGCGGATCCATGAACGTGGCCTGCGCGTCGAGGTCCCATCCGGCCAGCACCGCGCCGCCACCGAGCTCCAGGCCGCGGATGCGCGCGCTCTCGATGTTGTTGGCGATGAAGATCGTCGGGTCGTACACGATCAGGTCGTCCACCGTCGTCTGGTAGGCGTTGGCCTGCCAGTGCCAGCCGTCGAGCTTCTGCGCGACGCCGAGTTCGGCGCTGCGCGAAGTCTCCGGCTTCAGGTCCGGATTGCCGTAGAACGGGAAGTAAAGCTCGTTGAAGCTCGGCGCCTTGAACGCGCTGCCGTAGCTCGCGGTGACGCGCAGGCCGTGCGCCGCGTCCATGCCCCAGGCGACGCTGCCGGTGTCGTGGCCGCCGAACTGGCTGTCGTCGTCGTGGCGGGCCGACAGCTGCAGGTCGTGGCCGCCGAACGCGCCCTGGTACTGGGCGAAACCCGCGCGGTCGTTGCGGTACGCGTCGAAGGCGCTGAAGCCGCCGACGACGCCGCCGGTGTCGCGCGCCCAGTCGGTGCCCACGGTCAGCAGCTGCCTCGCCGCGAGCGTGACGTCGGCCTGCAGGCCGGCACTGTCGCGATGCGTGGCGAAGCGGTCGGTGGCGACGTCGCCCGTGAAGTTGTCGGAGCTGTCGGTGTTGCGGCCCGCGGTCAGCTGGACGGCGACGCGCCCGCCCGCGTAGCGCACGCGGCCGCCGACCACCTGCTGGATCGTGTCGGAATTGTCGGGCAGCCCCCAGGCCGGGTCGCCGTCGTACTCGTTGTGGCCGTCGGCGCGCATTGCGTGCACGTCCGCCTTCCAGGCCTCGCTGAAGTCCAGTCCGCCGCGCAGCGACACCGCGTTGTTGCGGTAACCGTCGCGGTCGGGATCCGGATGGTCCATGCCGCAGCCGGCGAAGTACGGCGTCGCGATGCCGCGGCAGGCGTCGATGCCGTCGTCGGACTGGTGGGTGGCGTCCACGCCGAACCAGCCGCGCATGCCGTTCGACAGCACGCCGCCGGCGTCGACCCCGGCGCCGGTCTCGCGCAAGCCGTGGCTGCCGGCGCCGGCGTGCGCGCGCACGTGCGTGCCCTCGCGCGCGCCGCGGGTGAACACCTGGATCACGCCGCCGATCGCCTCGCTGCCGTACAGGCTCGAGCGCGGTCCGCGCACGATCTCGATCCGCTCGATCAGTTCCAGCGGCAGGTCCTGCAGCGCGGTCAGGCCGGAAGTGGCCGAACCCACGCGCACGCCGTCGATCAGGAACAGGGTGTGGTCGGACTCGGTGCCGCGCAGGAACAGCGTCGACACCTTGCCGCGGCCGCCCTGGTTGGCGAGGTCGATGCCGGCGCGGCCGCGCAGCAGCTCCTGCAGCGAATGCGCCTGGCTGCGCTCGATCTGCGCGCGGTCGATGATTTCCACCGCGGCCAGCGACTGGTCGGCGGTGACGGCGGTGCGCGTCCCGGTGACGACGACGTCGCCGAGCTCGGTGGCATCGGCGGCATCGCGTTGCGACGACTGCGCGCCGGCGCTCAGCGGCAGCGCCAGCAGCAGCGCGAACGGCAGCAGGGCGGCTTTGGGGGTCTTGCGGTGCTTCGGTTGCATCGTGGTGGGTCTCCAGCGCGCACACCCGCGCGCGCAGAACAAGGGCGGGGAGCCGCGGCTGGAGGGCGAAGCGGAAGCGAGGGCCGGGAACGGAAGGCGCATGGAGCGGGCGCGCGACGGAACCGGCATCGCCGCCGCAGCGCCCACCGCGCCGCAACCAGTCTGCTCCGTGGCCGGTCTCCGGACTCGCGAGGGGGAGGATCGCGTCCTCCCGGGCGTGGCGCCTTCCCGTGCCTGGGCACAGTGGCGGATGCCGCGCCTTGCCTCGCTTACCGTTGCGGGGGCAGTGCCGGGATGGCCGCTTCGGATGCGGCGCCACCGGCTTCCCGTTTCAACCCGTGGGGCAGGACGCCCGCCGGGTCACCTCGAAGCGGAGCGGATTGTAGCGCACGCCGCGCGCTGCAACCGATTCCGCGCGCGGACCATGGCTTTCGGCGTTTGACGCTGGATTCACGGGCTTGTACGGTGCGCGGCGTCCGGCCAGGGGGTTGGCCGTCCGGCGCGGATCGCGCCGCCACGAATCGAATCGAAGGGGAACACGGAATGGCACACCTGGTCGACATCTTCCTGCAACCCGGCAAGGTCTACGCGGACCTGCGCGAGCGCCCGACGTTCGCCGTGCCGCTGGCCCTGCTGCTCGTGCTTTCGGCGGCGCTGCCGCTCTGGTATTTCATGACCGTGGATTCGGCCTGGTACGTGCAGCACATGATGCTCGCGTCCGGCCGCGAGCTGAGCGCCGCCGACATGCAGAAGATGCAGGCGGTCATGCCGAACGCGCAGCGGATGGCCTGGATCGGCGCCATCTCCGCGGTGGTCGTCGGCTTCGTCGTGACCTGCCTCTACGCGCTGTACTTCATGCTCGCCGGCAAGGTCACCGGCGGCGCGATGTCGTTCAGGCGCGGCATGAGCCTGTGCTCGTGGTCGAACATGCCGGCGATCCTCGGCCTGGTCGTCGCCCTCGCCGGCGTGGCGACGATGCAGCCGCACACGACGCTCGAGTCGCTGCTGCTCACCAACGTGGACCCGCTGCTGGTGCAGCTGGGCCCGGACAACCCCTGGCACGGCCTGGCGCGCGGCTTCAGCCTGCTGAACTTCTGGACCTGGTTCCTGATGGCGGTGGGCTGGCGCACCTTCAACCGCGCCGGCTGGCTGCAGTCGGTGGTCGTGGCGGTGCTCCCCGGCCTGGTCATCTACGGCGGCATGGCCGCATTCGCGCTCGCGAAGTGAGCGCGGGCGAAACGGGCGCGCGCTCGGCGCGCCGGATGGAGAAGCGATGAAACTGGAAAGGAAATGGCTCGCCGCGGCGCTGGTCGTGGCGGTCGTCGCGGTGCCGCTGCTCGTCCGCGCCTGCAAGGGCGATTCGGCGAAGCAGCTGGACCTGGTCAAGGTGCAGGAGCGCGCGATCCATCCGACGATCCTGGCGCCCGGCATCCTCGCGTACCGCAACGAGGTGAACCTCACCTCCGAGCTGACCGGCCGCGTCGCGACCATCTCGATCAAGGAAGGCGATTCGGTCGAGAAGGGCCAGCTCCTGCTGACGCTCGATCCGGAGATCTACCGCAACGCCGTCGACCGCGCCGAGGCCGGCGTGCGCCAGGGCCGGATCACGATCGACCAGCAGCGCGCCGCGCTGGCGCTGCGCCAGAAGCAGTTCGACCGCGCCCGCGCGCTCGTCGCCGAAAACCTGATCGACCGCGGCAGCTTCGACCAGTCGCAGAACGACCTGAAGGTGGCGTCGCTCGCGCTGGCGACCAGCCAGGAGGACTACAGCCGCGCGCAGTCCGCGCTGCAGGACGCGCGCGAACAGCTGGCCAAGACCGACATCCGCTCGCCGATCAGCGGCCGCATCGTGTCGCTGCCGATCAAGGTCGGCGAGACCGCGGTGCCGTCGACCTCGTCGTTCGTGGGCGCGCAGCTGGCGACCATCGCCGACACCTCGCGCATCCAGGCCGAACTGAAGGTGGACGAGGCCGACATCGCGCGGGTCGCCGTCGGCGAATCCGCGGACGTCTACGCGGCCGCGTTCCCCGACACCGCGCTGAAGGGCACGGTCGAGCAGATCGCGCTCGCGCCGACCGTCGAGGGCCAGGCCCGCGCCTACAAGGTGACCGTCGCGCTGACGGTGCCGGACAAGCTGGACCTGCGCTCGGGCATGAGCGTCCGCGCGGAGATCGTG
>DASTWT010000227.1:0-2592 GCA_035765815.1 Luteimonas sp.
GCCTGGATCGGCGAGGGCGATTCGTAGCCCACGGCCGCGAGCGCGCGCAGCAGCGGCTCGGGCAGGCCGAGGGCGGCGAAGGAAGCGGGCGGGGCGGGGGTTTCGTCGGTCATGGCGGGGGCTCGCTGCCGGAGGGAACCCGACGCATCCCGCCATTTTACGCCGGGGCCGTGGACGGCCCGCAAAACGAGGGCCAGGAACGAAAAAGGCCGCCTCAGCGGGCGGCCTTCTTCTCCTTCTTCGCGGCGCGCTTTTCCTTCAGCGTCTTTTCCGGCTTCTTCTTTTCCTGCTTCTTCTGGTCCATGCCCTTGCTCATGGCAAAACCCCTCGGCGGTTGGTGGTGGCGGCGGGTGGAACGACGGCTGGATTATGCGCCGGCCGCGGCGGCGTTCAAGGGGGCTTCCGTACAATGTGCGGATGCCCCTCATCACGCTCCAGGACGTCGACTATGGCGTCGGCGGTCCGCTGCTGCTCGAACGCGCCGGCTTCTCGCTCGACGCCGGCGAACGCGTCGCCCTGATCGGCCGCAACGGCGCCGGCAAATCCACCCTGCTCAAGCTGCTGGCCGGCGAACTGAAGCCCGACGACGGCGAAGTCCGCGTCGAGGGCGGCGTGCGCGTGGCGCGGCTGGAACAGGAAGTGCCGGCGGGGCTCGAGGGCAGCGTCGCCGAGGTGGTCGGCGCGGGCCAGGACGAACTGGCGCCCTGGCGCCTGGCGGCGACGCTCGACCGCCTCGGGCTGCAGGGCGAGGCGGCGTTCGCCGGGCTGTCCGGCGGACTCCGGCGCCGGGTGCTGCTGGCGCGCGCGCTGGCGGCGCAGCCCGACGTGCTGCTGCTGGACGAGCCGACCAACCACCTCGACGTCGAATCCATCGAGTGGCTCGAGGACTTCCTGCGCGGATGGAACGGCGCGCTGGTGTTCGTCACCCACGACCGCCGTTTCCTGCGCGCGCTGGCCACGCGCATCGTCGAGATCGACCGCGGCCAACTGACGAGCTGGCCGGGCGACTGGTCGAACTACGAGCGCCGCCGCGACGAGCGCCTGAACGCGCAGGCGCAGGAAAACGCGCGCTTCGACAAGCTGCTGGCGCAGGAGGAAGCCTGGATCCGGCAGGGCATCAAGGCGCGCCGCACCCGCGACGAGGGCCGCGTGCGCCGCCTGGAAGCGATGCGGGTCGAGCGCGGCGCGCGCCGCGAGCTGGCCGGCAACGCGCGCATGGAAGTGGCGCAGGGCGCCGCGTCGGGCAAGAAGGTGATCGAGGCGCGCAACCTCTCGTTCCATTACCCGGGCACGGACCGCGCGCTCGTCAGGGATTTTTCCACCACGATCCTGCGCGGCGACCGCGTCGGCCTGGTCGGCCCGAACGGCAGCGGCAAGACCACGCTGCTGCGCCTGCTGCTCGGCGAGCTCGCGCCGGACCAGGGCGAGGTGCGCCTCGGCACCGGCCTGGAGATCGCGTACTTCGACCAGTACCGCGCGACGTTGCGCGAGGACTGGAACGCGATCGAGAACGTCGCCGGCGGCAAGGACACGGTGACGATCAACGGGCGCAGCAAGCACGTCATCGGCTACCTGCAGGAGTTCCTGTTCACCGCCGAGCGCGCCCGCGCGCCGATCACGCGACTGTCGGGCGGCGAGCGCAACCGGCTGCTGCTGGCGCGGCTGTTCGCGCAGCCCTCGAACCTGCTGGTGATGGACGAGCCGACCAACGACCTCGACGTCGAGACGCTCGAGCTGCTCGAGGAACTGCTGGCCGAGTATCCGGGCACGCTGCTGCTGGTCAGCCACGACCGCGACTTCCTCGACCACGTGGTGACGTCGACGCTGGCGCTGGAGGGCGACGGCGTCGTTCGTGAGTACGTCGGCGGCTACAGCGACTGGATCCGGCAGCGGCCCGCGTCGCCGCCCGCGGCTGCGACCGCGGCGCGGACGCGCGAGCCGGAACGCGCGGCGTCGGCCGCCGGCGCTGGCGGCGGTAAGCGCAAGCTCGGCTACAAGGACGCGCGCGAGCTCGAGCAGCTCCCCGCGCGCATCGAGGCGCTCGAAGCGCAGGTGACCGCCCTCACGCAGGCGATGCACGAGCCCGCCTTCTACCAGCAGGACGGCGCCGCCATCGCCGCGCACGGCATCGAGCTCGGCCGCCTCCAGGCGGAACTCGACGAGGCCTACGCGCGCTGGGAAGAACTTGAATCGTTCAGCCAGGGCTGAGCCACGGCGCAGCCACTGAGACGCCGATGCGGCAGGCTTGGGCGATGAACGCGCGCCGTTCCGTCAACCGGAGTTTCGAGCCCTATGCCGTCGGCCCGGCCGCTGGCATCGCGCCACCGCGCGTGGCTGACATGTTCGGCGTCGGGCCGCAGCGCCTGCTGGCCGACGCGGAGGAAGGCATCTGGTACCAGCCCGGCTTCGTGCCGCCGGACGCCGCGGCGCACTGGTTCGAAGCGCTGCGGGCCGGCATCGCCTGGCAGTCGCAGCGCCGCCCGATGTACGACCGCGTCGTCGACGTGCCGCGGCTCACCGCTTCGTGGTGGCTCGAGGACCCGGCGCTGCCGGACGCGCTGGCCGAAGCGGCGTCGCTCCTCCGGCCCGCGC
>DASTWT010000228.1:0-2870 GCA_035765815.1 Luteimonas sp.
TGCCCGCCGCCGGGTCGCCGCCCGCGACCGGGGCGACGGGTTAGTCGCGTTCACGCCGGGCGCTTACACTGTGCCCATGGAACACGATCGAGACGACGAATACGCCCTGGGCATCGACGTCGCCACCCGCTACCTCGACGACCAGTCCGAGCCGGAACGCGACCGCTACGTCTTCGCCTACACCATCCACATCCGCAACACCGGCGCGGTGCCGGCGCGGTTGCTCGGGCGGCACTGGGTGATCACCGACGCCAACGGCAAGATCGAGGAAGTCGAGGGCGAAGGCGTGGTCGGCGAGCAACCCTGGCTGCGCCCCGGCGACGATTTCACCTACACCTCGGGCGCGGTGCTGGAGACGCAGCAGGGCACCATGCAGGGCAGCTACGCGATGCTGGCCGACGACGGCACGCGCTTCGAGGCGCCGATCCCGGCCTTCACCCTGTCCGTGCCGCGCACGCTGCACTGAGGACGCGCGCATGGCGACGTGGGCGATCGGCGACCTGCAGGGCTGCTACGGCCCCACCCAGCGCCTGCTGGAAAGGATCCGCTTCGACCCGGCGGCGGACCGGCTGTGGTTCTGCGGCGACCTCGTGAACCGCGGCGGCGAGTCGCTCGAGACCCTGCGCCTGGTGCATTCGCTGCGCGACAGCTGCGTGAGCGTGCTCGGCAACCACGACCTGTCGCTGCTGGCGATCGGCGAACGCAGCCCCGACGAGCAGCGCAAGGTCAACCCGGACCTGCAGCGCGTGCTGTTCGCGCCCGACGCGCGCGAGATGCTCGACTGGCTCCGCGTGCAGCCGCTCGCGCATGCCGACCGCGACCTGGGCTGGATGATGGTGCACGCCGGGCTCGCGCCGAAGTGGACGACGGGGCTGGCGCTGAAGCATGCCGGCGAAGTCGAGCGCAAGCTGCGCGGCGAAGGCTATCGCAAGCTGCTCAAGAACATGTACGGCGACAAGCCCGCGTGGTCGCCCGGCCTGCAGGGGATGGAGCGCGACCGCGCGATCATCAACGTCTTCACCCGCCTGCGCTACTGCACGCCGCGCGGCCGCATCGCCTTCGACGAGAAGGGCGTGCCGGGCACGCAGCAGCCGGGGCTGTATCCCTGGTATGCGGTGCCGGGGCGCGCGCAGCGCGACCTGAAGATCGTGTGCGGGCACTGGTCCGCGCTCGGGCTGTTCGTCGGCCACGGCGTGCACGCCATCGACACCGGCGCGGTCTGGGGCGGCAAGCTCACCGCGCTGCAGCTGGATACCGACGAGCTGCGGGTCGTGCAGGTCGCCGGTCGCGACGTGCCCGCGAATCCGCCGGGGCGGCGCTAGGCGCCCGCGGGCGCTGCTACAATCCGCCCGTCGCATGGACGCAACGGTTATTCCACTTGAACAGCATTCGCCTCGCGGCAGCGCTGCTGCTGGCCGCCTGCCTTTCCCCTGATTGCCTCGCGCAGGCGCAGCCTGCAAACGCTTCCGGCAACGGGCCTCTCCGCACCCTCGAACGCACCGTCGCCTTCGTGCCGATGGAAAACGTGGTCGGCCCGGACAGCTACCTTGCGGCGCTGCACGATAAGGGATACCGCGTCGAAGCGCCCTGATGCGCCGGATGGCCGCACGCCGCGATACGCAGGACGGCGTGCCGGCCCGACTGGCGGGAGCATCCGCGGTCGTGCTGTTCCACGGTTGCGTCGCGCTCGCCTTGCTGTCGAACCCGGTGCGGCAGTCCGGCGCCGGCGCGCAGGATGCGGCCATCCTGGTCCACTTCATCGCGAGGACGCAGGCGGTCGAAGTTCCGGCGGCGAGGCCCGGTGCGCGCCACCGGCACCATCGCCCGTCGCCCGCCAGGGCTTCCGCCGGCCGGTCGGTATCCGCCCCCGCCCCCGTTCCGCCGTCGCCGGACGCAGGCGCCTCCGCGGAAAGCGAGCGCTCGCTGCAACTGCAACTGCCGGCGATGGCCATCCAGATCCCTGACGATCCGCTGCGGCGGCCGGATCGCTCCGTGCTGGACCGGCCGGAGCGGACCCACTTCGAGATCGCGGACCGCTCGCTCGCGGGGACGCTGCAACGGATGGCGCGTGCACGCGCCTGCGGCGAATTGCGCAGCGCGCTTTTGCGGTCGCCGAACAGCGAGGCGGCGATCCGCAAGTCGATGGAGCGCTATCGCTGCGGCGGCTGAATCCTCAAGCCGGCGCCCTGAGGTCGACGACATGGCCGGCGGGACACAGGGAAGGATCCCTTTCGATTAGCGATTACGGGGAAAAAACCATCGCGCATTCATCCCACGCGGCGACGGTAGTCGACGAACTCGAATCCGAAGGCATGCCTGGCGTCGGGTGCATGCGTTTCGCGAGCCACGGCGCGCCACCGCGACGCGTCGAAACGCGGGAACCAGGCATCGGCGCCCTGCACCTCCGTGTCGACCCAGGTCAGGTGCATGCGCGCCGCCAGCGGCAGGGTTTCGGCGAACACCGCGCCGCCGCCGATCACGCAGGCCTCCGGTGCGTCACGCACGGCATCGAGCGCCTGCGCCAGCGTCGCAAACGCTTCCATTCCCTCGAACGGTGCGCGGGCGCTGCGCGTCAGCACGAGGTTGCGGCGTCCGGGCAGTGCGCGGCCCAGCGACTCCGCGGTGCGGCGGCCCATCAGCACCGGCTTGCCGAGCGTGAGCGCCTTGAAGCGCTTCAGGTCGCCGGGCAGGTGCCAGGGCAGCGCGTTGTCGCGCCCGATGGCGTAATCGCGGTCGAGCGCGGCGACCAGCGACAGCACGGTCGACGCCGGCGCGGTCACACCGCCACCGGCGCCTTGATCGCGGGCAGCGGATCGTAGCCTTCGATGGCGATGTCTTCGTAGGTGAAGTCCTCGAGCGCGGTCACCGCC
>DASTWT010000229.1:0-10291 GCA_035765815.1 Luteimonas sp.
GAACGCGCTGCTCGAGGCGTCGCGCTCGGCGCGCAGCATCGCCCGCGGCGGCGGCGCGCTCGTCGGCGCGCGCAACCTGTCGACGGGCAACGCGCGCGCGCTGTATCCCGCGATCGATCCGGTCGGCGGCCTCGGCAACGAGGAGAAGGTCGAAGCCTTGCGCAAGCTCGATCGCCTGCTGCGCGCCGCCGATCCGCGCGTGAAGCAGGTGGTCGTGAGCCTCGCGGGCGGCGTCGACACCGTGCTGGTCGCGCGCAGCGACGGCGTGCTCGCCGCCGACGTGCGCCCGCTGGTGCGCGTCAACGTGCAGGTGATCGTGGAGCAGGGCGGGCGCCGCGAATCCGGCTACGCCGGCGGCGGCGGGCGTTACGGCTACGCGGAGCTGTTCGCCGGCGGGCAGCCGGAGAAGTTCGCGCGCGAGGCCCTGCGCCAGGCACTGGTCGCGCTCGAAGCGGTGGATGCGCCGGCCGGCCCGATGCCGGTCGTGCTCGGCCCCGGCTGGCCCGGCGTGCTGCTGCACGAAGCCGTCGGCCACGGCCTGGAAGGCGACTTCAACCGCAAGGGCACCTCGACCTACGCCGGCCGCATGGGCCAGCGCGTCGCCTCGCCCGGCGTCACCATCGTCGACGACGGTACGCTCGACGGCCGCCGCGGTTCGCTCAACGTCGACGACGAAGGCACGCCGACCAACTGCACGACGCTGATCGAGGACGGCGTGCTCGTCGGCTACATGCAGGACACCCTCAACGCTCGGCTGATGGGTATGGCGCCCACCGGCAACGGCCGCCGCGAATCCTTCGCCCACCTGCCGATGCCGCGCATGACCAACACCTACATGCGCGCCGGCACGCACGACCCGGGTGAGATGATCCGCTCGGTGAAGCGCGGCCTGTACGCCGTGAACTTCGGCGGCGGCCAGGTCGACATCACCAGCGGCAAGTACGTGTTCTCGGCGACCGAGGCCTACCTCATCGAGGACGGCCGGATCACCGCGCCGGTGAAGGGCGCCACCCTGATCGGCAACGGCCCGGAGACGATGCAGCGGGTCGCCATGGTCGGCAACGACCTCGCGCTCGACGAAGGCGTCGGCGTCTGCGGCAAGGACGGGCAGAGCGTGCCGGTCGGCGTGGGCCAGCCGTCGCTGCTGGTCGACGAGATCGTCGTGGGCGGGACGCAGGCCTGATGGCCGCGATCTATTCCGCGGCGTTTTCGAGCAGGTCGCGCACCGCGCGGAACAGCTCGCGGTACGCGCGCGGCGGCTTGTCCTTCGCGCGCTCGTCGGCCGCATTGCGCACGAGCTGGCGCAGCGACTGGCGATCGGCGGCGGGATGCGCGTCGAGCAGCTCGGCCAGCGCGGCGTCGCCCTCCGCGAGCAGGCGTTCGCGCCAGGCCTCGGCGCGGTGCAGCAACGCGGCCTCGCGCCGCCCGGCCTCGCCGCCGGCGTCGAGCGCGTCGCGGATCGCGTCGAGCGCGGCGTCGTCCTCGCGCCGCATCTGCTTAGCCAGGAACGCGACCTGGCGCTTGCGGGCGACGTGCGCGGTGATCCGCCGCGCCTCGGCGATGTGCGGCAGCAGCGCTTCCGGCACCGGGAGCCGCGCCAGCTGCGCCGGCGCCAGGTCCGCCAGCTGGCCGGCGAGCGCGAGCACGTCGAGCGCGGCGCGGCGCTGCTCGCTGCGGCTCGGGCCCAGGAATTCGCCGCTGTCTTCGTCGCGTCCCCTCATTGCAACAGGATAACCCCGGCATGCACGAAATCCGTACCCAGGGCGAAGGCGACCGCGTCGACGGCCGGCGAAGCGGCGGCGACGACAGCCTCGCGCGCCTCGACCGGCTGGCCGAAGCGGCCGAAACGCTGCTGCGCCGCTGCCGCGCGCGCGGCGCCAGCCAGGCCGAGGTCAGCTGCAGCGAGGAGCACGGCCTCAGCGTCGACGTGCGCATGGGCGAGGTCGAGACGGTCGAGGCGACCCGCGACCGCGGCATCGCCGTCACCGTGTATTTCGGCCAGCGCAAGGGCAGCGCGAGCACCGCCGACCTGCGGCCCGAGAGCCTCGAGGCCACGGTCGAGCAGGCCTGCGCGATCGCGCGCCACACCGAGGACGATCCGGCCGCGGGCCTCGCCGACGCGGCGCTGATGGCGCGCGCCGCGGCCGCGGACGGGAGGTTCCCGGATTTCGACGGCTGGCACCCGTGGGCGCTCGACGCCGCGCGCGCCGGCGACATCGCGCTCGCCTGCGAGCAGGCCGGGCGCGACGACACGCGCATCCGCAATTCCGACGGCGCCTCGGTCGGCAGCAGCGAGTCGCTGGTGGTGTACGCCAACAGCCACGGCTTCACCGGCCGCGAGCGCGGCACGCGCCACAGCATCGGCTGCGCGCTGATCGCCGGCGAGGGCGATGCGATGCAGCGCGACGGCTGGTACACGACCGGCGTCGCGGAGTCCGACCTGGAAGCCGCGGCGGCCGTCGGCCGGCGCGCGGCCGAACGCACCATCGCGCGGCTGCAGCCGCGCGGGCTGCCGACCGCCGGCATGCCGGTGCTGTTCGCCGCGGACGTGGCGCGCTCGCTCATCGGCCACCTGCTCGGCGCGGTTTCCGGCGGCGCGCTGTACCGCCGCGCCAGCTTCCTGCTCGACAGCGCCGGCACGCGCCTGTTCCCGGAGTGGTTCGCGATCGACGAGCGCCCGTTCCTGCCGCGCGGCCTGCGCTCGGCGGCGTTCGACGCCGAAGGCGTGGCCACGCGCGAATCTCCGCTGGTCCGCGACGGCGTCTTGCAGCGCTACGTGCTGGGCAGCTACTCGGCGCGCCGCCTCGGCCTGGAGACGACCGCGAACGCGGGCGGCGTGCACAACCTCGAGGTCGCCGCGAACGCCGGCGCGCTCGACGACATGTTGCGGGGCATGGGCCGCGGCTTCCTCGTCACCGACCTGATGGGGCAGGGCGTGAACGCGGTGACCGGCGACTACTCCCGCGGCGCCGCGGGGTTCCTGGTCGAGGGCGGCGAGATCGTCGCGCCCGTGGACGGCGTCACGATCGCGGGCAACCTGCGCGCGATGTTCGCCGCGATCGAGGCGGTCGGCAGCGACGTGGACCCGCGCTCGCACATCCGCACCGGGCCGATCCTCGTCGGCGCCATGACCGTGGCCGGCGGCGCCGCCTGAATGCGTGGGCTTGACTCGGCCCCCGGCCGCGCCGAAATTGGGTTCCGGCGCCGGGGTGGCGCCTTCACAGGGAGGGGAACCATGAACGAGATCGATCCGGCCTCGGCCGCCGGCAGCGCGATTCCCGCCGAAGAGCGGCAGTGGGCCATGTTCGCGCACCTGTCCGCGCTGCTGGGCGGGCTGCTCACGTCGGCCGTGGGCGGCTGGGGCTTCTTCCTCGGCCCGCTGGTCATCTGGCTGATGAAGAAGGACACCATGCCCTTCGTCGCCGACCAGGCGAAGGAAGCGCTGAATTTCAACATCACGGTGTCCGCGATCTTCCTGGTGCTGATGATCCTGGGCTTCGTGACCCTGGGCATCGGCTTCCTGCTGATCGGTCCGCTGATGCTGCTGATCGGCATCGCCGCGCTGGTGTTCATCGTCATCGCCGCGATCAAGGCGAACGAAGGCGTCGCCTACCGCTATCCCATGACCGTCCGGCTGGTGAAATGACGACCGAAAGCGAGCGGCAGTGGGCGATGCTCGCCCACGTCGCCGCGCTGGTGCTCGCGCTGTGCACGAGCTGGATCGCCGGTGTCGCCGGCATGCTCGGCGCCGGCGTCGTCTACCTGCTCAAGCGCGATGCGTCGCCCTTCGTGGCGGCGCACGCGCGCGAGGCGTTCAACTTCAACCTCAGCATGTTCCTGTACGCGGCGATCGCCGCGGTCGTCGGCGTGGTGCTGGTCGGCGCGACGGTGCTCACGCTCGGGCTGGGGATCATCCTGACCGCGCCCGCCGGCATCGTGCTGGCGGTGGCGATCGCGCTGATCTCGCTGATGTGGCTGGTGTGCAGCATCGTCGCCGCGATGAAGGCCTGGAGCGGCGAACCCTACCGCTACCCCCTGACGATCCGCCTGCTTTGAGAGCAATCGGCTGAAAAGCGTTTCAGCGGCCGGCGAAGGCCTGGACGCCCGGGTTGGCGACGGTGTCGATGCGATCCAGGCGGTCGGCCAGCGGCGGATGCGTCTTGTACAGCTCGGCGAGCGCCGCCGACTTCGTGCCGAACGCGGTCATCTTCTGCAGCACCGCGTACAGCGACAGCGGGTCGAAGCCCGAGCGCGCGAGGTAGACCTCGGACGCCTGGTCGGCGCGGAACTCGGCTTCGCGGTCGAGGCTGGTCAGCAGCACCTTCGCGCCGTTGCGGGTGACGTAGTCCTTGGCGAACTGGCCGGCCAGCCCGCCGCCGACGTTGACCTGGCTGGCGAGCAGCTCGGTGCCGGCCTGCGCCACTTCCTGCTTGTGGATCACGGTGTAATGGTCGCGCTGGACGACGTGCCCGATCTCGTGGCCGAGCACCGCCGCGACCTCGCCGTCGTCGGCGAGCAGCTCGTACATGCCGCGCGTCATGAGGATGTAGCCGCCGGGCGCGGCGAACGCGTTGATCTCCGGCGAGTCGATCACGCCGAAGGTCCACGGCAGGTCGGGGCGGCTGGTGTGCGAAGCGACCCAGCGGCCGATCACGTTGACGCGGTGCTGCGCTGCCTGGTCGTCCCACAGAGGCGCGGCGCCGAGCACCCGTCCGGCGATTTCAGGGCCGAGCGCCAGCTCCTCCGCCGACATCTCCTCCTCGGACTTGCCCATCGACTTCTCGGCGACGTTCAACGCCGAATCGCCCAGCGCCGAGCCGACGCCGGTCATCGACAGCAGCGTGCGCGCGAAGCCGAAGCCGCCGCGCTTGGCCTTCTGGGTGGCGCCGCCGGGCTTCTGCGTCGTCGCTTCGGCGGCGTAGGGCACGGTCATCGCCACCCAGCCGTCGGTGGCGGCCTGCGCGTCGGCATCCGCGACGGCGACGCGGTTGCCCTCCATCGCCGCGAGCTGGCCTGCGTCGTAGCCGGCGGAGGCGAGGCTGCTCTCGTCCAGGCCGCGCACGCCCGCGGTCTCGGTGACGCGGCCCTTGCCGGCCTTGCCGGTGAACAGCGCGCGCACGTTGGCGTCGCCGCCCTCGTCGGCGGCGTAGGCCATGCGCACGTCGTTGACGCGCACGTAGCCGGTCCTGCCGTCTTCGAGCTTCACCGCGAACCACAGGCCCTGCTGGCCCGCGACCTCCAGCTTCGCGTCGCGCTGCAGCGTGGCCACGGCCGCCGCCTTGAAGTCCGGCGCGCTGCGCACGTCCACGGAAGGCTTGTGCACCAGCGCCGTCATCGTCGCCGCGACGGCGGGCAGGACGACGGCGGCGGCGCAGGCGAGCAGCGCGGCGGCGGCGCGGCGGCCGATTGCGACAGCGGCAGCGGTGGAGGCGTTCGTCGTCGTCATGATGGGCTCCCCCGCGGAACGGCATGCCCGCGACAGCAGGAAAAACGCGGTGCGGGGGCTGGTCAGGACAGCGGCACCGCCGGCGCGCGCATTCAGCCGGCGGGCGCCGCCGCGCCGGCGTCGCCGTCGGCCTCCCCGGCATGCGGGGTCTCGTCCGCGGCGAACGCGTCGTGGTCGGACAGCGGCCGTTCCTCCGTCGCCGCCAGCAGGCGGCCGAGCACCGAGCACACGCGCGCGCGCGTCGCCGCCAGCGGCTCGTCCTCGCCGACGGCGGCGCTGACCAGGCTGGCCACGCGCACGCTGCCGTCGTCGGGCAGCACGTCGTCGCGGCCGGCGAGCCATTCGCGCAGGTCGCGCAGCTCGCGTTCGGCGGTGGCGGACACGGTGGCGCGGTCGGGACCGCTCCATACCAGCACGTTGACGTCGAGCAGCGATTCCCACAGCCAGTGCTTGTATTCGACGATGCCTTCGATCGCGACCGCCTCGGTGCCGCGGTACAGCCAGCCGCGCAGGCGCCGCCGGTATTCGCGGATGCGATGGCGGAGGCTGGCTTCGTCGAGCTCCACGTCGGGCACGAAGCGAAGCCGCGCCAGCGCGAGCCAGCGGTCGCGGTCGGGGTCGAACTGCGGGCGGTAGTCGTCGTTGCCGATGGCGCGGCCGCGTTGCGCCGCCGCGTAGCTGCGGCACAGCCCGAACACCACGCTGACGAAGCCGAGCGCGGCGAAGATGTCGAAGAACACGCCGAACGCGGTCAGGCCGACGAAGGCCGCCGCCAGCAGCACCAGGTTGCCGGCGACGAAGATCGCGTCCATGTCCCACGACGGCTCGCCGCGCCAGAACACGAAGCCGGTGAGCGCGACCAGCAGCGCCGCGAGCAGGTACTTGAAGCCGGCCGGCGGCATCCAGATCCCGGTGCCGGCGACCAGCGCTTCGATCGCCTCCGCGTGCACCTGCACGCCGGGCATCGACGGGTTCACCGGCGTCGGCTTGGCGTCGTTGAGGCCGGCCGCGGTGTAGCCGACCATCACCACCGCGCCGTCGAGCTTCGGCGGCGGGCCCTGCACGTCGCAGACGGGCTTGCCTTCGATCAGGTCGGCGGCGCTCACGTAGGGCATCGGATGCTTCGTGCGCCAGTTGATGCGCACCGATGCCGGGAACGACGCCGGCGGCCGCCCGGTCGCGACCGCGGCGAGCGCCAGCGAGATCGACGGCAGCGCCCAGTCGCCGTATTCGCGGCGCAGGCGCACGTCGCGCACGAGGCCGTCGTCGTCGCGGTCGGCGTCGAGCAGCGCGCTGTGCGCCGCCATCGCCTTGCCGTAGGGCCACAGCAGCAGGATGCCGGGACCGGGCCGCGCGGGACGCGGTGCGATCGCGAACGCGCCGGGCGCCTGCGACACCGGCAGCGTGTTGCCCGCGTCGGCGAGTTCCTGCGGCGGCAGCGTCGAGCCGAAGACGAATCGGCCGCCGCCGCCCTCCGCCATCGCCTCGAGCGAGTCGTCGCCGCCCGGATCGGCCTGCGAATGCTCGATGAACTGCACGTCGTAGCCGGCCGCGCGCACGCCCGCGCGGTCCAGGGCGTCGAGCAGGTCGGCGTGGCGCTGCCGGCTCCACGGCCAGCCGCCTTCGCCGCGGCTGCGGTAGTACTCGATCGAGCAATCGTCGATCTCGACCACGGCGACCTTGCCCGAGCGCGGCGGCTCGAACGGCCGCATCGAGATCACCTGGTCGAAGATCGCGTTCTCGGCGGACGCCAGGTTGCGGTCGTGGGTCCAGTCCCAGCCGAGCCAGGCGAGCGCGGCCAGCGCCAGCAGCGGATAGAACCCGAAGCGCAGCCGCATCGCGATGTCCGCGTACGGCCGCCGGTAGCCGCGCTCGAACGCGCCCCAGCGGGTGACGAACGTGAAGCCGAGCCAGGCCAGCAGCGCTTCCGCGCGTGCCGCGAGCCATTGCAGCCACCGCTTCGCCTTGCCCTGTCCGTCCGCCATGCGCCTCCCCCGGCGTCAGTGGTCGTCCCGCGTCCTCGTGGGCCTCAGTGGTCGCGCTCGACCACCTGCCGGGCCAGTGCGGCGAGCGCCGAGCCGCGTTCCCCCAGCGGCGCCAATGCTGCCTCCATTCCGTCCGCCAGCGCCAGCAGGCGCTCGCGCGAGGCCTCCACGCCGATCAGCGCGGGGACGGTCGCCTTGGCCTGCGCCCGGTCCTTGCCCGCGGTCTTGCCGAGCGTGGCGCTGTCGCCCTCGACGTCCAGGAGGTCGTCGCGCACCTGGAACGCGAGGCCGAGCGCATCGGCGTAGCGATCGAGCGCGGCGCGCTCGGACTCGCCCGCGCCGGCGGCGAGCGCGCCCAGGCGGACCGCCGCGCGCAGCAGCGCGCCGGTTTTCAGCGCGTGCATGGTTTCAAGCTCGATCAAGGGCATGCGCGTGCCGGTCGCGCCGATGTCCAGCGCCTGGCCGCCGCACATGCCGGCGGCGCCGGCGGCGACGGCGAGCTCGCGCAGCATCGCCACGCGCGCTTCGGCGGGCAACGGCGCCGCGGCGAGGCGCTCGAACGCGAGCGCCTGCAGCGCGTCGCCGGCGAGGATCGCGGTGGCTTCGTCGAAGGCGACGTGCACGGTCGGCTTGCCGCGGCGCAACGCGTCGTCGTCCATCGCCGGCAGGTCGTCGTGCACCAGCGAATAGGCGTGGACGAGCTCGACCGCGGCGGCCGCGTCGTCGAGCGCGTCGAGCGGCGCGCCGCAGGCATGGCCGGTCGCGTAGGCGAGCAGCGCGCGCATGCGCTTGCCGCCGCCGAGCACGGCATGGCGCATCGCGGCGTGCAATCGCGCGGATGCGTGTCCGGCATCGAGCGGCGCCTCGCCGGGCAGCGCGGCGTCGAGGACCGATTCGATGCGCGACCGCAGTACCGCCGGCGGCGGCAGCGGGGCGCCGGCTTCAGGCATCGCCTGCGCCGCCCTGCGTGGCGGCCGGGAAGGGCTGGGCGCCGGCCGGATCGTCGGGATCCGTCAGCAGGCGCACGCGCAGCTCGGCCTGTTCCAGCGCGGCCTGGCAGCGGCGGTACAGGCCGACGCCGGATTCGTAGGCGGCGAGCGATTCCTCCAGGCTCATGTCGCCCTTTTCCATCTTCTCGACCAGGTGCTCGAGCGCGTCGAGCGAGGCCTCGAAGTCGGCGACGGGGGAGGTTTCGGCGGCGGGCTGCTTGGGCATGCGCCGATTCTAGCGCGCAGGAGGCGTGCTCATGGCGTCCACGCCAGGCGCGCGCCGCGGGCCTCGAGCCAGGCCTGCAGCGGCGCGGCGACGGCCCGGTCGCCGGCGGCCAGCACGTCGCCCTGCGCGCCTTCCAGCAGCGGCAGGCGCTCGCGTTCCCACGGCGGCACGCCGAGGTCCTGCAACACGTGCTTGAGCGCATGGTGGTGGTCGCGGCCGGGCAGGGCGATGCGTTCGCCGCCCTGCCGCGCGCGGACGCGCACGGGCGCGTCGAAGGCGTCGGCGCCTTCGAGCCGCAACGCGCCGCCGCCGGGCAGCGCCAATGGCATGCGCCCGTCCCAGGCCGCTTCCCAATCGCGGGGGAACGCCGCGCGCTGCGGGCCGGCATGCAGCAGGGCGCGCCAGCGGCGCAGGCACGCGCCGGGCCAGGCGAACGCGGGCTCGGCGTCATGGCGCGCCGGCAGCAGCTCATGCTCGATGCGCGCGATCCCGTTGGCCGGCAACGGTGGCAGGCCGAGCGCCGCCACCCAGCGCCGCAGCACCCGTGCACGCCGCGCCGCGGGCAATGCGAGCAGCTCCGGGACGCCGAGCGTGCCGCCGCCCCGCTGCAGCGATGCGAGCAGGCGCGCGTCCTCCGCATCCAGCAGGCCGGACGCCTCCCGGCTCAGGCGCGCGCTTGCGGCGAATGCCGCGGCGGCGTGCGGCCAGCGCGCCCGCAGTCGCGGCATGACTTCATGGCGCAGGTAGTTGCGGTCGAACGAGCGGTCGCCGTTGGACGGATCGTCGATCCAGCGCAGGGCGTGGGCCTGCGCGTACTGCCGAAGGCTTTCGCGCGGCGTGTCGAGCAGCGGGCGCCACGCCCAGCCCCCGCGATACGCGAGCCACGGCCGCATCGCCGCGAGCCCGTCGGGGCCGGAGGCGCGCAGCGCGCGCAGCAGGAAGGTTTCCGCCTGGTCGTCGGCATGGTGGGCCAGCGCGAGCACTTCGCCGTCGCGCAGTGCCGCCGCGAACGCACCGTGCCGTGCCGTGCGCGCCGCCGCTTCCGGGCCGTGTCCGCCGTCGCGCGCCACGTCCGCGCGCGCGACGTCGAGCGCCACGCCGAGCGTCGCGCACGCGGCGCGGCAATGCGCGGCCCACGCCGCCGAATCCGGATGCAGGCCGTGGTCGACGTGGATCGCGCGCAGTCCGCCGTGCATCGCCGGATGCGCGGCGAGCCAGTGCAGCAACACCGTCGAATCGAGGCCGCCGCTGAAGGCCGCGAGCACCGGCCGCGGGGGCGCGGCGGGCTGCGGCGTCGGGTTCACGCCGCCTCGTAGGCGCCGTAGCCGCGCAGGCGCGCGTAGCGGCGCTCGAGCAGCGCGTCGATCGGCATGCCTTCCAGCACGTCGAGCTCGTTGAGCAGCACCGCCTTGAGGCGCCGGCCCATCTGCACCGGGTTGCGGTGCGCGCCGCCGATCGGCTCGCGCACGACCTTGTCGACCAGGCCCAGCTCCTTGAGCCGGGGCGCGGTGAGGCCGAGCTGCTCGGCGGCGTCCTTCGCCTTGTCCGCGGTCTTCCACAGGATCGAGGCGCAGCCTTCCGGCGTGATCACCGAGTAGGTGCTGTACTCGAGCATGTTGGTGATGTCGCCGACGCCGATCGCGAG
>DASTWT010000230.1:0-6732 GCA_035765815.1 Luteimonas sp.
CAAATCCTGCTCATGCCTGACCCGGAAAGTATGCGCTTGCGGGCCCGTTTCCGCAGCGGAGAATGGCGCCACCCCAACGCCTCCGCCCGCCATGTCCAGCACGAGCGTGCCCTTGCCCCAACCCTCCCTCCAGGCACGCGCCTGGTTCACGCCGGGCGAACTGGCGGTGCTCGGCGCGATCTGGGGCGCCTCGTTCCTGTTCATGCGGGTGGCGGCCGCGGATTTCGGCCCGTTCCCGCTGGTCGCGGTGCGGCTGGCCCTGGGCTCGCTGGTGCTGCTGCCGTTCCTGTGGCGCGCGCGGGCGCAGTTCCCGTTGCGGCTGTGGCCGAAGCTCGCGCTGATCGGCGCGATCAACTCGGCGGTGCCGTTCCTGCTGTTCGCCTGGGGCGCGGAGCGCGCGCCGGCCGGCATCGGCGCGATCGCGAATGCGATGACCGTGCTGTTCACGGCGCTGGTCGGGTTCCTGTTCTTCGGCGAACGGATCGGCGCGCGGCGCGCGATCGCGCTGGGCGTCGGCTTCGCGGGCGTGGTGGTGCTCGCCAGCGGACGCACGGCGGGCGCCGGCGTCGCGCCCGCGGTCGCCGCGGGCGCGACCGCGGCTTTCCTTTACGGGATCGGCATCAACCTGGTGCGCCGGCACCTGACCGGCCTGCCGCCGGCGGCGGTGGCGTCGGCGACGCTCGGCACGTCGGCGCTGCTGACGGCGCCGTTCGCCATCGCGAGCTGGCCCGCGCATCCGCTCGCCGTCGCCTCGCTGTGGTCGGCAGGCCTGCTGGGCGTGTTGTGCACCGGGCTCGCGTTCGTCATGTACTACCGCCTGATCGCGCGCATCGGCGCGAGCCGCGCGTCGACCGTGACCTACCTGATCCCGGTATTCGGCGTGCTGTGGGCCTGGGCGCTGCTCGACGAAGTGCCGACCTGGAGCATGGCGCTGTCGGCGCTGCTGATCCTGGGCAGCGTGGCGCTCAGCCAGCGCGGTCGCTAGCGCGTCGCTGCGGACGCGCGGATCAGGTGCCTTCGTCGAGCAGGCGCTGCAGCGCCATCGCGGCGGCGGGGTTGCGTTCCTTCGCTGCGGCGATGAAGAACACGAACACGTCGCGCGCCGCCGCCGGCGGGGCGCTTGCCGCCGCATCGACGTACGGCAGGTCCGCGGGCGCGCGCCCGGCGGCCCATTCGCGCGACCGAGCGGCCCATTGCCGCAGTTCCGCGCCGGGATAGCCGGTCGCCTCTTCGCCGCGCGCACGCATCAGGCGTGCATAGACGAACGATGCCGTGAGGTCGGCGAACGAGGGGTGTTCGGCGGAGTCGGTGAACACCGTCGCGCAGCCGTGGCGGCGCGCCAGCGCGATGTAGCCCGCGTCGATGCATTCGCGGTCGCGCACGTCCAGCACGTGCCGCAGCGCGAGGCCGCCGGCGCTCGCCGGCAGCGCAGCGACGAATGCGGCGAGGTCGTCGCGATCGGGCCGTCGCCCCTGTTCGAACTGCCAGACGATCGGCCCGAGCTTCGGGCCGAGCGTGGCGATGCCTTCCAGGAAGTCCTCGACCTGCGCGCCGGTCTTCGCCAGCACGCGGGAGCGGGTGATGCGCTGCGGCGCCTTGGCCGCGAACACGAAGCCGTCCGGCGCCTCGTCGCGCCACTTCGCGTAGGTCGGCGGCTTCTGCGCGCCATACCAGGTGCCGTTGACCTCGATCGCGGTCACGTGGCGGCTGGCGTATTCCAGCTCGCGCCGCTGCACCAGCCCCTTGGGATAGAAGTTGTCGCGCCAGGGCGCATAGGTCCAGCCGCCGATGCCGACGCGGATCCCGCCGTGCGATGCGTTCGTTGCCGTCCGGGTGCCTGCCATCCCGGCAGGATAGCGCGGGTCAGGACGCCGGCTGCGCCACCGGGCGCGCGCGCCCGAACAGGAATCCCTGGCCGTAATGGCAACCCATCGCGAGCAGCGCCTTGCGTTGCGCCTCGTTCTCCACGCCGACCGCCAGCACCTCGAGCCCGAGCGTCCGCGCCAGGGCGATGACCGCGGCCACCACCGCGCGGCCGCGGCCGCCTTCGCCGCGGTCGTCCTCGTCCCCGCCGTCCAGCAGCGCCACCAGCGAGCGGTCGATCTTGATCATCCGCAGCGGGAAGCGATGCACGACCGGGAGCGAGGACTGGCCGGTGCCGAAGTCGTCGAGCACGGCGTCGATGCCGGCGTCGCGGAGGCGATGCAGCACCTCGGCGACGGTGTCGGGATCCTGCAGCAATGCGCCTTCGCCGAGTTCGACGCACAGCCGCCCCGGTGCCAGGCCCGCGGCCCGCGCCAGCCCCGCTAGGCGCGCGTCCAGGTCGCCGTCGCGGAACATGCGGGTGGCAAGGTTGACCGAGACGAAGCCGTCGCCGGGCAGGCTGGAGGCCGCCGCGCACGCGCGCTCGAACACGCGCCAGTCGATCGCGTCCAGGCGCCCGCTGTCCTCGGCGACCTGCAGGAACTCGCCGGGCAACAACACGCCGCGGCGCGGATGGTGCCAGCGCAACAGCGCCTCGTGGCCGATCACATTGCCGTCGTCGAGGCGCACCAGCGGTTCGAACCAGGGCTGGAATTCGTCGCGCTCCAGGCCTTCGCCGATCTGCCGCTCGAGCGCGAGGCTGTCGCGCGCGGCCCGCTCCAGTTCGTCGTCGAACACGACGCAGCGGTTGCGCCCGCGTTCCTTGGCGCGATAGAGCGCGAGGTCGGCGTCGAGCAGCACCGCGTCCGTGTCGTCGTAACCCCGGTCGCCGACCGCGATGCCGACGCTGGCGCTGGTCTGCAGCGCGCGGTCGCCGACCTGCACCGGGCGGCGCAGCGCCTCGATCACCCAGGTGGCGACGCGGGTCGCGTCTTCCTCGCCGCCGACGTCCTCGACCAGGATCGCGAACTCGTCGCCGGACAGGCGCGCGACCAGGTCCGGCGGCTGCGCGATGCGCGCCAGCCGCTGCGCGACCTCGCGCAGGACATCGTCGCCGACGAGGTGGCCCAGGGTGTCGTTGATCTGCTTGAAGCGGTCGACGTCGATGTAGAGCAGGGCGAACGGCCGCGTGCCGCCTTCGCGCATCCGCGCCACCGCCGCGTCGACGCGCTCGCGCAGGCAGACCCGGTTGGGCAGCCCGGTGAGCGGATCGTGCATGACCTGGTGGCGCAGGCGCGCCTCGGCCTGCTCGCGTTGCGCGACCTGCTCGCGCAGCTCGCGCGTGCGGCGCTCGACCCGGTCCTCCAGGCGCATGTTGGCCAGGCGCAGGGCCTCGGCCGCCGTGCGCCGCTGGAGGCTGCTCGCGATCTGGTGCGCGGCGAACGCGAGCAGTTCGGCGTCGCGGGCGTCGTAGCCGCGGCTCTGCGAATACGACTGCACGGCGACCGCGCCGATCGCGACGCCGCCGGCGCCCAGCAGCGGCGCGCCCAGCCAGCTGGTCACGGTGCCGTCCACGAAGCGCGCGTCGACCTCGCCCTCGCGGACCAGCTCGAGCATGCGCGGCATGTCGACGACCTGCGGCTTGCCGGTGCGCATCACGTATTCGGTCATGCCGCGCCCGGAGGAGCGCGGCGACCAGTCGGTCTCGCAGGCGTCGACGGCATACGGGAAGCTGACTTCCGAGCCGTCCGGCGACACCAGCGCGATGTAGAAGTTGCGGGCGTTGATCAGCGCGCCGACGATGGCGTGCACGCTGCGGTAGAAGGCCTCGGTGCTCTCCTCGCCGTTGGCGAGCGCGGCCAGGCGGTAAAGCGCCGCCTGCAGGCGCTCGCCGCGCTGGCGTTCGGCGACCTCGCGGCTCAGGTCGCGGTTGGCCTCCGCGAGCTGGCGGGTGCGCTCCTCGACCCGGCGCTCGAGCTGCGCGCGCGCTTCGCGGCGCTCCATCGCGGTCAGCGCGTGCTCGGCCACGAACGCCAGCAGGTTCATGTCGGCCTGGGTGTAGCGCGTGCCCTCGAGGTAGCTCTGGACCACCAGCGCGCCGCGCACGCGCCCGTCGCGGATCATCGGCACGCCGAGCCAGTCGACGCTGTCGGCGCCGTGCAGTTCGAGCGGGCCGGACATGCGCGCGCGCAGCTCCTCGGTGCTGCCCATCATCGGGCGCGCGTCCTTGACGAGGTACCAGGTCAGGCCGCGCTCGAGGCGCGACATCGGCACCAGCTCGTCGGCGGGGTGCTCGTCCTGGTCGACGGTGTCGGCGAAGTAGGCGAAGCGCAGGCTGTCGCTGGCTTCGTCGTACAGCGCGACGTAGAAGTTCTCGGCGTACATCAGCCCGGAGACGATGCGGTGCAGGCCGTGCAGCATGTCGGGCATGTCGAGGCCGGAGCCGGCCATGTCGGCGATCGCGTACAGCGCGTGCTGCAGGCGTTCGGCGTTCTCGAGGCGGGCGACGTCGCCGCGCAGGCGTTCGTGCGCCAGCGCTTCGGCCATGCGCGCGCCGACGATGCGGGCGATGCGCGGCGCGGCGGGCGCGGCGGGAGTCGCGAGGCGCAGCACCGCGGTCCCGCCGCCGGCCTCGGCGCAGACCACGACGTAGCGCGGATCGCAGCGGCCTTCGGCCTGCCAGGCCGCGACCTCGCGCACGGCGCGCGCGACGTCGACGTCGCGCGCGTCGCCGTCGAGGCTGGCGATGGCTTCGGGCCAGCGCGGCGACCAGAACGCGTCCTCCACTGGCACGCTCATGCGCGCGACGATGGTCGCGATCACGTCTGCCGGCGATGCGGCAGCGAGCAACTGCACGGCGCATGCGTCGCCATGACGGCTCGTGCGTGGCTCCTTGCCTGTTTCCGGGTGCATTGGGTCCCCCTGCGGGAGAGATTACTCCGCAGGAAGTCCCGGGGCCGTGACGGGCGTCGCGTTAGGCGCGGCCTGCTGGCCGCGCCCAACGGGCGCGTCAGGCGCGCGCCTGGCCCGCGGCGAGGGAGGCCATGCCCGTGACCCGGGCGATGCGCGCCCAGGCGACCATGGCGACCACGGCCTGGCCGAGCAGGAACGACAGCACGAACGCGCCGGTCCCCGTACCGTCGGCGCGGACCCGCCACCAGGCGAACAGCGCGGCGAGCCCGTAGCCGACCAGGCTGGCGACGACATACACCAGCAGGGTGGCGAGCGGCCGCCGGACCAGCAGCTTCACGCCGCGCCACCAGGCCTTGATCACCGAACGCAGGTTGCGGTCGGCGCCGAGCCAGCCGCGCCCGGCTTCCACCGTGGCGTGCAGCAGCACGAACACGATGCCGGCGATGATCATGCCGTTGCGGCCGGCGGCGTCGGCATCGGACGCGAGGATCGCGTCGTCGGCGCCGGCGTGCATCGCGCCCATGATGCCGCCGCCGATCGCCAGCGCGATGCCGAGGGGGATGAGCGACCACAGCATCATCCGGAACATGCGCCAGTACTCGGCGATGCCGCCGTGGACCAGCTCGCCGAAGCCGAGCCGGCGGCCCGCGCGCAGCGACGCGACGACCATGCCGGTCAGCCACGGCGCGACGAGCACCATCAGCAGCACGCTGCCGCCGATGCCCACGGGCAGCCAGCCCATGTGGTCGCTGATCTTCGCCATGCCCTGCATCAACAGCGGCATGTCCTTGCCGGCGGCGATCTGCGCGGCGTAGAGCGAGTGGCCGAACGTCCCCTGCAGCGTCTGCCACAGCGGCGTGGCCACGAGCAGCGTCGGCACCAGGGTGGCGAGGATCCAGAGCAGCAGCAGGCGCCACTGCAGCGCCGTCTTCAGCGCGGCGAAGGCGGCACCGAAGCCGCCGCGACGGGGAGTGCGGTTCATAGGCTCACCAGGAAGGCAAGGAGGGTCTGGAAGGCGGCGCCGAACTGGCCGGCGAGCCGGCGCGCGACGGAACCGTTTTCCTCGAGGGTGCGGCTGTTGTCGACCTGGTCGGCGTCGAGGTAGTGCATGTTCCCGGGGTCGAGTTCCACCGAAACGGCCTTGGCCTTGCGCGTCCAGGTGAAGCGCTGCCACGGCCGGTCGCCGTCGAACGATGCGGTCTCGGTGGTGCCGTCGGCGAACTTCACCCGCAGCGTCTGCGGCACCGCCGCGCCGGCACGGCGCACCAGCACCACGGTGCGGTACGGGAACGCGCCCTCGCCGGGTTTCGCCTTCGGGTTCGCCTTCTTCCAGGCCTCGCGGCGGTCGGAGACGGCCTTGTCGATGGACTTGCTCGTGAGCTCGACGAGGCGGCCCTTGTACATCACGTAGCCGGGCTGCGGCAGCACTTCGCTGCTGCTGAAGGAGGCGACGCTGTCGTCCACCGGCTTCACGTCGTAGACCTGGTCGGCGAAGATGCGGTCGACCACGTCGGGACGGCCCGTGCCTTCGACCAGCGCGGCCTTCAGGTCGGCGACGCTCGGGTGGCGGAACTTCCAGCGCGCGTAGTACAGCTTGAACGCGCGCTCCAGCGCCGGCGTGCCGACCTGGGCCTCGAGGTCGCGCATCGTCGTCGCGGTGCGCGAGTAGACGGTGCCGTAGCTGCCGCCGGACATGCGGTTCCACGAGTTCTGGCCGATCGGGTCCGCCGGATGCTCGTTCATCGCGCCCAGGCGCTCGTACGCGAACACCGGCATGCGCAGGTCGATGCCGAACTTGCTCTTCAGCGGCGTCGTCGTCAGGTGCAGGTCGTGGTTCTCCGACCGCAGCATGCGCTGGTCCCAGTACTCGTTCAGGCCTTCGTCCAGCATCGGCTCCTCGAACTCGTTGGAGCCGAGCAGGCCGTAGAAGTAGCCGTGGCCGAATTCGTGGATGGT
>DASTWT010000231.1:0-2182 GCA_035765815.1 Luteimonas sp.
CGGCGCAGCGTTTCGCGGCGCGCGGGGCCGGCACCGGTCCGCTGCGCCTGCTGGTGCTGGGCGGCAGCCAGGGCGCGCGCGCGCTCAACGACGCCGTGCCGCGGGCGCTCGCGGCCTCGGGCGTGCAGGCGCAGGTGCGCCACCAGTGCGGCGAGAAGCTGCGTGCCGAAGCAGAGCAGGCCTACGCGCAGGCCGGCATCGCCGCCAGCGTCGAACCCTTCATCGCCGACATGGCCGCCGCCTACGCCGACGCCGACCTCGTCGTCTGCCGGGCCGGCGCGCTGACGCTCGCCGAACTGTGCGCGGCAGGCGTCGGCAGCGTGCTGGTGCCGTTCCCGCAGGCGGTGGACGACCACCAGACCCGCAACGCCGAATACCTGGTCGAGCGCGGCGCGGCGCTGCTGCTGCCGCAGGGCGAACGCCTGGCCGACGACCTGCGCGGCGCGCTGGCCTCGCTCGCCGCGGATCCACGGCGCCGGCTCGCGATGGCAGAAGCCGCGCGTTCGCTCGCCATGCCCGATGCCGCGGCCCGCGTCGCCGACGCGGTGCTCGAGGCCGCCCGGACCAAGGAAGCCGCATGAGCGCCCGCCGCCTGCTCTCCAGCCGCGACCTGGCCCGCACCGGGATGGACGGGGCCGCCACGCGCGTGCATTTCGTCGGCATCGGCGGCGTGGGCATGAGCGGGATAGCGGAAGTGCTGTGCACGCTCGGCTACCGCGTGTCCGGTTCCGACAACGCCGACAACGCCGTCACCCGCCGCCTCGCCTCGCTGGGCGCCAGCATCCACCGCGGCCACGCCGCGGCGAACGTGCACGGCGCGGATTGCGTCGTCGCCTCGAGCGCCATCAAGCGCGACAACCCGGAACTGGCCGAAGCGCACGCGCTGCGCATCCCGATCGTGCCGCGCGCCGAAATGCTCGCCGAACTGATGCGCTTCCGCCGCGGCATCGCCGTCGCCGGCACGCACGGCAAGACGACGACCACTTCGCTGCTCGCCAGCGTGCTGGGCGAGGGCGGCATGGACCCGACGTTCGTGATCGGGGGCAAGCTGATCGCGGCCGGCGCGAACGCGCGCCTCGGCGGCGGCGACTGGCTGGTCGCCGAAGCCGACGAGAGCGACGGCAGCTTCCTGCGCCTGAACCCGCTGGTCGCGATCGTCACCAACATCGACGCCGACCACCTCGAGAACTACGGCGGCGATTTCGCGCGCGTGCAGGCCGCCTTCGCCGAGTTCCTGCACCGGCTGCCGTTCTACGGGCTGGCGGTGCTGTGCATCGACGACCCGGAAGTGGCCGCGCTCGCCGAGAACACCACCCGCCACGTCATGACCTACGGCTTCGACCGCCGCGCCGACGTGCGCGCCGAGGACGTGAGCCAGGACGGCGCGTGCATGCGCTTCGTGCTGTGCCTGCCCGACGGCAGCCGCACGCGCGTGCAGCTGGCGTTGCCCGGTCGCCACAACGTGCTCAATTCCCTGGCCGCGGCCGCGGTGGGCTGGCAGATCGGCGTGGACTCGGCCGCGATCGCCCGCGCACTCGAGAAGTTCGAGGGCATCGGTCGCCGCTTCAATCTCCTGGCGCAGCTCACGACCGCGAAGGGCGCGACCGTGCAGCTGGTCGACGACTACGGCCACCACCCGAAGGAACTCGAGGCGGTGTTCGCGGCGGCGCGCGGCGGCTGGCCGGAGAAGCGCCTGGTCGTGGCGTTCCAGCCGCACCGCTACACCCGCACCCGCGACCTGTTCGACGACTTCGCCGGCGTGCTGTCGGGCGTCGACGCGCTGGTGCTGACCGAGGTCTATCCCGCGGGCGAGGCGCCGATCGCCGGCGCCGACGCGCGCTCGCTGGCGCGCGCGATCCGCGCGCGCGGCCGCATCGATCCGATCGTGGTCGGCGGCGCGGGCGAGCTCGCGACCGTGCTTCCCGACATCCTGCAGGACGGCGACCTGCTACTGGTCATGGGCGCCGGCGACATCGGCGCCGCCGCGCAGCAGCTCGCGGCCAACGGCTTCGCGGGAGGTGGCGCATGAGCGGCACCGGCACCACGATGAACGGCATCCTGCCGCCGCAGCGCTTCGAGGATCCGGCCGTGTTCGGCCACGTCGCCGTGCTGATGGGCGGCACCAGCGCCGAGCGCGAGGTGTCGCTCGACTCGGGGCGCACCGTGCTCACGGCGCTGCGCG
>DASTWT010000232.1:0-5546 GCA_035765815.1 Luteimonas sp.
GGCCGCCGCCGTCCTCGTGCCCGTTGTCCCCGTGCGACATGCGTTCCCCCGCTTCCTGCAATGTGCCTACTGCACCGTCCAGCCGCCGTCCACGTCGATGGTGTGGCCGGTGATGTTGCGCGCCGCCGGCGACATCAGGAACGCGGTGATCCCCGCCAGTTCCTCGAAGGTGATGAACACGCCTTTCGGCATCGGCTTCAGCATCACGTCCGAGACCACCTGCGATTCGGGGATGCCGCGCGTGCGCGCCTGGTCGGCGATCTGTTTGTCCACCAGCGGCGTCTTCACGTAGGTCGGGCAGATCGTGTTGATGGTGATGTCGGTGCCGGCCGTTTCCAGCGCGATCACCTTCGAGAACCCGACGAGGCCGTGCTTCGCGGCCACGTACGCGCTCTTGTACGGACTGGCGACCAGCGAATGGATCGAGCCGATGTTGACGATGCGGCCGAAGCCGCGTTCGCGCATGCCCGGCAGCACCGCGCGGGTCAGGCGCGCGACGCCGACCAGCATCACCTGCACCAGGAAGTCCCACTTCTCCATCGGGAACTCCTCCAGCGGCGCGACGTGCTGCAGGCCGGCGTTGTTCACCAGCACCTCGACGGGGCGCGACGCGGCGGCCAGCGCGGCGGCGACGCTGGCGTCGGAGGTGACGTCGAGCGCCAGCGCCTCGGCCGAGCCGCCGGCACCGCGGATCGCGTGGGCCACGGCTTCGGCGGGCTCCCGGGCGACGTCGGTGACCAGGAGATGGTGGCCGTCGGCCGCCAGGCCGGCGGCGATGCCGGCGCCGATGCCGGAACCGGCGCCGGTGACGAGGATGTTGCGTTTGTCCATGGGGCGGGCGCGGGGAAAGTCGCGGTTAGCGTAGCAGGCGGCCGGGCACCGCGCGGCCGCGACGCGGGCTTGACCTGCCCGCCGCCAGGATGCGGTTTCCGGTTCCGTAAGGAGCGTGCCATGCAGCAGTTCAAGATCGGCTACCTGATCGGCAGCCTCTCCAGCGCCTCGATCAACCGCAGGCTGTCCACCGCGCTCATCCGGCTGGCGCCGCCGCAGCTGTCCTTCGCCGAGATCGCGTTCCGCGACCTCCCGCTGTACACGCCGGACTACGATGCCGACTTCCCGCAGGTCGCGCGCGACTTCAAGCAGGCGATCGCGCAGGTCGACGGCGTCCTGTTCGTGACCCCCGAATACAACCGCTCCATCCCGGGCCCCCTGAAGAACGCGATCGACTGGGCCAGCCGCCCCTACGGGAAGAACAGCTTCGCGCGCAAGCCCTCGGGGGTGATCGGCGCTTCGCCGGGCGCGATCGGCACCGCGCTCGCGCAGCAGGACCTGCGCGCCGTGCTGAGCTTCTGCAATTCGCCGCAGATGAATTCGCCGGAGGCCTACATCCACATGAAGCCCGGCCTGGTGACCGACGAAGGCGAGGTCACCGATTCGTCCACCGAGGAGTTCCTGCGCAATTTCATGCACGAGTACGCGCGTTTCGTCGAGCGGGTGCTGACCGTGCTGCCGCGCGAGGACTGAGCCGCGTTTTGCGCCCGATGCCGCGTTTCGGCATTCTGGGCGCCCCGACCCAGGCGGAGACAGGCATGCAGCCCCGGCGCCACTTCTCGATGCTGCGCGATTTCCAGCTCGCCGACTGGTTCACCCTCGGCAACGCGTTCTGCGGGACGGGTGCGATCTTCGCGGCCATGCGCTTCCTGCAGGAGGGCGTGGTCGCCGACCTGCTGTGGGGCATGGCGCTGATCCCGCTGGCCTTCGTGTTCGATGCGCTGGACGGGCGCATCGCGCGCTGGCGCAAGGTCGCCTCCACCCTGGGCCGCGAGCTCGATTCGCTGGCCGACGTGATTTCCTTCGGCGTGGCCCCGGCGGCGCTCGGCTACGCCTGCGGCCTGCAGGGCGGGTGGGACTGGCTGTTGCTCTCGTATTTCGTCGGTTGCGGCGTGAGCCGCCTGGCGCGCTACAACGTCACCGCCGAGGCGCTGTCGGGCGACGAGGGCAAGGTGACCTATTTCGAAGGCACGCCGATCCCGACCAGCGTCGCGATCGTCGCGCTGCTCGCGATCGCGGCCTTCGCCGGCCGGCTCGGGCCGGACCTGTGGGGCGGCGCGATCCGCCTCGGGCCGTGGCTGCTGCACCCGCTGGCGCTGGTGTACGCGCTGTCCGGCTCGCTGATGATCAGCAAGACCCTGCGCATCCCCAAGCCGTAGCCGCTGGTAGCATGGGCGCGCAACCACGGAGGCCCCATGCCAGGCAGTTACCCCGGTTTCGACCTGTTTTCGCGGATGCAGGAGCTCGCCGCGCGCATGGCCGCCGGCGGCGCCGGCGCGCGCGACTTCGCGGAGGAGTGGAAGCGCACGCTCGGCGCAACCGCGCCCAATCCGTTCGCCAGCGCGTTCGAGGCGATGGGCGGCGAAGGCAGGCAGGGGCTCGAAGCCTGGAACGCCGCGATGGCGCCTTGGCTCGAGGCGGCGCGGCGCGAAGGCGGGGCGCTGCTCGGCCTGCCGGCCTTCGGCATCGGCCGCGAGCACCAGGAGCGGCTGCAGGCGCTGGCCCGGGCGCAGCTTGAGTACGGCCGCCGCGAGGGCGAGTTCAACCTGCTGATGATGCGCGCGCTCGAACGCGCGCATGCGCTGTTTTCGGCCAAGCTCGTCGCGCGTTCTGCGCCCGGCAAGGCGCTGGAGAGCGCGCGGGCGCTGTTCGACCTGTGGATCGATGCGGCCGAGGAGGCCTACGCCGAGGTCGCGCTGTCGCCGGAGTTCCGCGCCGCCTACGGCGCGCTGGTCAACGCCCAGATGCGGTTGCGGCAGGGCGTGCAGCGCGAGGTCGAGCAGGCCGCGGCGCAGCTGGGCATGCCGACGCGCACCGAGGTCGACGCTGCGCATCGCCGCATCGCCGAACTCGAGCGCGCGCTGCGGCGCATGCGCGACGACGCGGATGCCGCACCCGCCGCCGCGCCGCGCGCGGCGAAGGCAGCGCCCGCCGCAAGGCCGGCCGCGGCCGCGAAGCGCACAGCCGCGCCGAAGCCTGCTGCGAAAAAGGCGATGCCGAAGAAGGCCGCGCCTGCCGCGAGGACGAAGCGATGAACGGCCCGTTCGCCTTCACCCCAGAGAGCCTCGCCGCCGAAGCGCTGGCGTTCCAGAAGAAGGCCGGCGCCGCGCTCGAGACGCTGCGCAACGTCGGCGACTTCGATTACGGCGCGACCCCGCGCGAGGAAGTGTGGCGCGACGGCAAGGTCGCGCTCTACCGCTACCGCGGCGACACGACGCCCACTGCGAAGGTGCCCCTGCTGGTCAGCTACGCGCTGGTCAACCGCCCGTACATGGTCGACCTGCAGGCCGACCGTTCGATCGTGAAGGGCCTGCTCGCGCGCGGGGAGGACGTCTACATCATCGACTGGGGCTACCCGGATCGCTCCGACCGCTTCCTCACGCTCGAGGACTACATCGAGCGGTTCCTCGGCGGCGCCGTCGACCACCTGCGCAGGGCGCACGGCCTCGACGCGGTCAACCTGCTCGGCATCTGCCAGGGCGGCGCGTTCTCGCTGTGCTACGCCTCGCTGCATCCGGAGAAGATCCGCAACCTCGTCACCATGGTCACGCCGGTCGACTTCCACACCCCCGACAACATGCTGTCGAACTGGGTGCAGGAGATGGACGTGGACCTGTTCGTGGACACGCTCGGCAACGTGCCGGCGGATCTCATGAACTGGTGCTACCTGATGCTCAAGCCGTTCCGGCTGAACCTGCAGAAGTACGTGGGCCTGGTCGACATCCTCGACGACGCCAAGGCCACCGAGGACTTCCTGCGCATGGAGAAGTGGATCTTCGATTCGCCCGACCAGGCGGGCGAGGCGTTCCGCCAGTTCCTCAAGCAGTTCTACCAGCGCAACGGCTTCGTCGAGGGCGGCATCGACATCGGCGGGCGCGAGGTGCACCTGGGGCTGGTCGAGATGCCGGTGCTCAACATCTACGCGGAGCAGGACCACCTGGTGCCGCCGGATTCGTCGCGCGCGCTCAAGGGCCTGGTCGGCACGAAGGACTACACCGAACTGTCGTTCCGCGGCGGCCACATCGGCATCTACGTCTCCGGCCGCGCGCAGAAGGAAGTGCCGCAGGCGATCCACGACTGGCTGGCCGCGCGCCCGGGTTGATCCTGTGGCTGCCGATGCCGGAGGCGTGAGCGGCGCCGGCCGCGCCTGGGCGCGGCGCGCCCTGTGCGCGCTCGGCATGGCGTGGACCGCGCCGAACACCGCCATCGGCCTGATCGCCGGCGCGCTCGCCATGGCGCGCGGCGCGCGCCCGCGACTGCGCCCCGGGGACTACGCGCTGGCATTCCACGGCGTGCCATGGGGCCCGGGCGGCGCGCTGACGCTGGGCAACGTGATCCTGCACACCGGTGCCGATCTCGGCGAACGCTGCTGGACGTACGCGCGCGCCGCGGGCGACGCCGACGACGCGCCCATCGCGATGAACGACCACGAACGCGCGCACGTGCTGCAGTACATGGCGTTCGGCCCGCTGTTCCTGCCGCTGTACTTCGCCTGTGGCGGCGTGCGCGGCGGCAACCGCTTCGAGCGGGCCGCGGATCGCTATGCGATGACCGGGCGCGGCTGGTGGCCGTGGAACATCGACTGATGTCGCGACGCAACAGCACGGATCCACGCGTTGTCGCACGGAGGGCGGGGCGCGCCGACGAACGGTCGCCGCGTTTTACGTCCGGCTAACGGGCGTCGCGCTAGCCTGTCTGCGTCGAAGAAAAAGAAGCAGGCGACGGCAAGTTCCAGGACCCAGTTCGAGAGAACGCAGTCCGCAATTTCCAGCGCAGGTTTCAACAGCTTCGGCATCGAAGGCTCAGCCGTCCCGGCGTCAAACCCGGGAGACTGGGCCTTCACTTTTTCGCGCGGACAACCTGGTGCCGGAAGTGGGACTCGAACCCACACGCTTTTGAGGGCGGCGGATTTTGAGTCCGCTGCGTCTACCGATTCCGCCATTCCGGCGCGGAGGATGATTATAGCGGCGGAGCCTGTCCCGCCGGCCGGGGTGCAGCCGCTCAGGCGGCCTCGTCGGTCCTGAGCACCGCGTCCTCGCGCACGAACCACTCGTCGCCGCTGCCGGGCCGCTCGGGCACGAACTTCGCGCAGCAGGCCATCTCGGCCTTGTAGATGTGCAGCGAGATCGCCACCGCATCCGCGCTGGCGTTGCGGATCGTGTGGTACTCGTGCGGCGGGATCAGGCTGCCGGCACTGCCGGGGCCTGCGTGGATGCCGCCCGCCGCGCGGAAGCGGAAGCGGCCGCCGTCGCGCTCCAGGAGTTCGTACTGGACGATCTCGAGCTCGCCGTCCCACACGCCCTCGACGCACCACAGGCCCGAGTGGTCGTGCAGCGGGGTGCCCTGGCCCGGGCCCCAGGTCATCGCGACGACGCTGTAGCCGTGCACCGGGCTGCGGTAGAGCTCGCGGCGCGCGTAATGGTCGACGATCGGCTCGTGGACGCAGGCCGGCAGCTGCACATCGCGGTCCTTGATCAGCCGGCACAACGCGTTGC